>JALSTF010000249.1 GCA_026983895.1 Sulfurovum sp. | reverse complement strand
CAGGTACGATACTTCCTTTTTCTGAAAAGGTCAAAACCGTAGAACCCATTTCGAACCATCCGTAAAATTCCCCTCTTTCTACCCACAGATTCTCGTAGGTGTAGTGGACCGGTTCCCTGATCTCCGAATTCGTTCTCACTTTGTCTTCAAATGTTACGACCATCTGGCCTACATTCAAGGCTGCGACGAGTACCAGTACCTGCATTCTTCCTTTTTCATCCTCACACGCGATCACTACCCTTTCATTCTCGATAAAAAGATCCGTTTTGTTGCGCAGCAGCGGAAAATTCACAGGATAGTGCTTTCCGGGAATATGTGTCAGGCTATTGATCTTAAGACGCATCGGCATATGGTACCGGTGGTAATCCTTCGGAGAGAGATAGAAGTTGATGAACTCCCCTCCTTCCACTTTGGCGGCAGCTTCCTGATGATAAGACCCAAAAAGTTCCTCAATGCTGTAAGACATGCCTTTGATCTGGTAGGCTTTACCGTCCCTGATCGTTCCGGCATCCGTGATCAGGGCATCCACACCGGAGATGAAGACATCTTCCTCTTCAGGAAGAGGACGCGGTTTTTCAAGTGCCCGGGTAAACAGTTTGTTCAGCGTCCTGTAGCTGGCAGGCTCTCTGAATTCACTCATATCCAGTCCCATGAGCTTTACGTAGGATGCATTGATCACATGCTGTATGATCGGCGGGAATTCCGTCGAGGCGAATTTGCCGAAAAGGTTTGAAATGACAGATGTATAGTGTTTAGCCATTGCTGTCCTTCTTTGCAAAATAGGCCAAAGCATCTTTCATCAAGGCAATATGGTAATTCTCCTGATGGTTAATGAAATCGAAGAACTTTTCAAGCTCCGGACTGTCTTTCGCCACGGCTTCGGACAGTCTTTTGCACTCCTCTTTGGCAGCCAGCTCTTCATCGATGCCGTCTTTGAGAAACTGCGTGACATCCTCTATCTGGTAGAGCTCTTTCATTACCACGCGCGGTACGGCCAAAATACCCATTTTGGCCGCCATATCACAGAAACGCTTTAAATGGAAAAAACTTTCATCGACAAGGATCTGGAAAATTCTGTTCAAAAATGCATCGTCGCTGTGTGCCTTGAGATAATTGTAGATCATGATGAGTTCATACTCTTTATACGTCTCTTCAAAAAGGAAAATCGTCAATGCATCGGTCGCTTCCTGGGTGAGGGAAATACCCGGGAATTTCCTTTCCATGGCAAATGCGGTCACTACTTCATCATTCATTCCGTGCAATACTTCGATCATGTAGTGAATATCACTTGAAATACGTTCAGAGAGTGCTTTGTCTTTCAAACCGAAAAGCTGAAGGTCCAACTCGTTGAGGCGTAAAATAATATTTTTTAATATACTATCCAGCCTGTCCACTTTTACCGGTATATTATCCCGCTCATAGGTATAGGCTTCACCGGTACCTATCATTTCATGCTCTATCCAGGTAAAATGCCTGAAAAGGATATCGGAAAAGTCCAGCAGTGTCTGTCTGTTTTGCGTGTGGCTCATAGAGCCTGCCATCAGCATCTCAAGCCAGGCTTCATGGGTTTTGATCAGTACGGTTGTCATAGATTCTTCTCCTCTTCTACTTTTGGTGTGCAGTTGTTGGCTATCTGATAGGTAATGACAGGATAGTCAGGATCTTCCTGGCGTTTCATGTAGGTATCTGCTGCAGCTTTGATCGCCAATGCGACCATTTCCGAGCAGGCGGCATCTTCATCGGGCAGTTTTTCCAGAAGCTTCAGCGTAGCCTCCACCAGGTTGTAGATACCATTCAGATTCAGCCCCTTTGCCTCTTCTGTCAGCATGGAACCGGCTACGATCGTGGTCGTACAGCCAATGGCCTGAAAACTGATATCATCAACATAGGGCTGCTCCTCGTTGTTCATCACTCTCATATAAACGAGCACTTTTTCTCCGTTCTGGGGATTTTTGCCCATGCCTTCAGCATTGGAACCGGCCACGTTCCCATAGTTCTTGGGGTTCATCATATGTTCTATCACTTGCGTATCAACGGTCATCACTCTATTCCTCTGTTAAAATGGGAATATTATACCATGTGAGATTGAGAGTTTGGATTGTTATGTGAATTTGGATAAGATTCATCAACCAACTATGAGGAACCCACATGGCAGCATACGTACTGTTCGACACAGAGACCACAGGAAACAAGGAGCCCGACCGTATCATTCAGGTCGGCGCGATGATCGTCCGTTCCAAAGAGAACATCGAAGTATTCGACGAGCTTTGCTCTACGCAGGTACCCATCAGCATCGAAGCGATGGAGGTACACAACATCACGCCTGATATCATCGAAGGCAAACCGCCCTATTCTGAAACGGCATTTTCCAAAAAAGTCGAAGAGCTGAACAACGCAGAGAACTATCTCATCGCCCACAATATCTCTTTTGACCTGGGCATGCTAGAGAAAGAAGGTTTTGTCAACCGCTACACCCTCATCGATACCGTACGTGTCGCCAAACACCTCCTGCCTGACAGCCCCTACCACCGTCTCCAGTATCTGCGCTACTCCCTGGGCCTTTACAAAACGGAAGCTCAGGAGGCTCAGAAACTGGGTATTACTATCAAGGCACACGATGCCATCGGCGATGTGCTGGTGATGAAACTGCTCCTCTCGAAACTGGTCGCGCTGACACAGGAGCGCTTCCCCGGCCTCAACCCCATGCAGAAGATGGCGGAACTCACCCAGACCCCGGTACTCATGAAAACGTTCAAGTTCGGAAAATACAAAGAGAGGGAGATCGAAGAGATCGCCCGAGAGGATCTGGGCTACATCCGATGGATGCGAAGCAACCTCGACCTCGATGAAGACATGAAGTTCACACTCGACCAATATCTTTAAGACACCTCTGGCTGATCCCACCGCCACACTTCTCCGGGTTTAAGGAAAAGCACTTTCCCCGGATGCTTTTTCGCTATGGTTTCCATCCACTGCAACGGTTCATCCAGCGGTTCGTCCGTCAGTTTGAAGGTGCCATAATGCATAGGGATCATCCGCCTGGCACCCAGCGCACTGAAGGCATCGAAGGCTTCCTGCGGGTTGAGATGGTTGTGCTTCATGATGAACTCGGGTTTATAGGCACCGATGGGCAGCAGCGCGATGTCGATATCGAATTTTTCACCTATGGTTTTGAAATGCTCTCCGTACGCCGTATCTCCGGCAAAATAGACGGTTCTGCCGCCATACTCCAGCACATATCCGCCCCACAGCACCCTGTTCTTGTCGAAGATCCCGCGCCGCCCCCAGTGCTTCGCCGGCACCAGCGTGATCTTCACTCCCCCCTCTTCGAAACTTTCGAACCAGTCGCATTCCGCCGTTTGGGCTATGCCTGTTTTCTTTTGCAGCAGTTTTCCCATTTTAAGCGGCAGCAGCGCTTTGGGGTGCAGCGGCGCCACAGCTTTGAGCGAAGGGACATCGAAATGGTCATAATGGGTATGGGAGAGGAGCAGATAGTCGATCTTCCCCAGTTGCGATATGTCATAGGGTGCAGGGATCTGCCGTTTGTAGAACGGAATGTCGCCAAAGACCGGGTCGATGAGTATGCGCCTGCCGCCAAGCTGGATGAGGAACGAAGCATGGGAGAGCCAGCAGATGAAATCTTCGCTTTGCGCAAGTGCATCGGAACGGTCCGCGACAGGCAGCGGTTCAATGTTCGTTTTGCGCGAAGGACGCTGAAACAGTTTCCACTGCAATACTTTCCACACGCTGAGATCGCGTGCGCTGTCGAACTTGCCGCTGAATCTTCCCTTGCTGTAGCGTATCATGGTGCTCCTGTGGCCCTGCCGAGATCACCGGGCGCTATGAAATCCACCGCAGTGACCCTGCCGCCTTTGAGCCTGTAGAGTGTCGCTTTCCCCTTTTCTCTTTCATAGCCTTTGCCACTGCCGTCCCTGATGAGCATGACGGAAAAAGGATACTGCTTCATTTTCGGCAAAGCGAACATCGAAGTAATGAAGGAAGGCATGCTGCTGATGTCTGAGATATACTTGATATGATGTTTTTTCAGATAGCCTTTGGGCCTGGCTTTCAGGTCATCGGCGATACCGATGGCAACATCCTTTTCAAATGCTATCAGCACAAAACGGTCGTCCCTGCTGACGGAAAGGGATTTGCCAAACTGATCCGGCAGTGTGATCCGGGGGAAAGGATCGCCTGCTTTGACACCTGCCAAGAGCATAGCTGAGCCCAACAGGCTAATCAAAAGCCATTTTTTCATCACTGTCCTTTATAAAAATGAGATACACCAGCACAAAAGCCAGATCGACTGCGGCGATGGCAGCGGCGATCCATCCCAGTACACCGGCTTTGTAAAGCGCGAAAAAGCCCGCGGCGGTCACTGTACGCAGGACCACGGTACCTGTCGCAAGCACATAGCCGGACTCCGGTTTGAGAAAGGCTGTCAGGTGCAGCAGACCGACTCCCAGTACAAAACCGAAAACGATCTGCTGATAGCCCGGTGCGAACGCTTCACCGATGAAACCGTAGAGCGCACTTCCGAACAGGACGAGCAGCAAGCCGCCTGCCCCGTCGGAGAGGAAGCCTGCCAGATTGTAGAGATCGATCGCTCTTTTTTGGCCGATCAGACGACGATATGTTAGCACAGAAAAGATTTTTTTCCAAACAAGCAGCCCCAGCAGGAACAGCAGGCCGAACAGGGCGCGCAGCTGCCACATCGTTTCTGTATGCATAGGGGCGAAGCCTGCCTGCTCATATCCGCTGATACTCAGTACCAGCGCCATCAGTCCCAGCATCGTCGTCAGGTACAGTGCCCGTCTGTGCGAGATCCTGACAAAAGGCTCGATGACGGAGAGTGCCAGGAAAAGAAGCCCGATGCCCACAGCGATATGGGCATGCCCCACCACCAGGTCATTGCGATGGAAAAGCGCACGAAGCTGGGGGATGAAGAGGATGTTCCCCTCGACATCGGCAAAAAGAAAGGCGGAAATGGAAATGAACAGCGTCAGATTGCGCCGGTACGAGAGCCCCGCATCTTTCCACCAGCGGTAGAGCAGCGGCAGATACAGCAGTGTGAGGTACTGCAGGAACCACTCGGCATTATAGCTTAACGAACCGATGAAAGAACGATACAGCACACTCAGCAGGTAGAAGCCCAGCGGAACCATCCACAAAGCATGCCAGCGGGTATGAAAGCTTGTCTGAGGCGAGGCAAGCTTGATGGCAAGGTAATAGACCGCGACCAGTGCGAAGCTCATTCCCAGGGTATTGTCACCATGGGGTCCCAGCAGCATCTTCTCCACCTGTCCGTAGTCCGGGTTCATCAGAAGCAACAGAGCAAAAGGGCTGACGATGATCAGGACAAGCGACACCTTCACCCAGAGCGGTTTGACCGTATAGGCTTTGATACTTTTTAATATGGCAACCATATAGAACAAGCCTGCCAGGGCAAGCAGTCCATTGAGCTCGTAGGGAAAATCATAGAACGGCAGCCCCCGCGTCACGCCTGCAAGCAGTGAAAAAATGAGAAAAATGAGAAAAATATACCACAGCCAGAGAAATTTCTCCAGCCATTGCCACGCCGCCTCATTCATCACGCCCTCTTTGTCAAAAAGTGCGAAAGGCAGCAGCGTCATCATCAGCGGGACGAAACCGTAAAGCATCAGCGAAATATGCAGAGAGCGTGCGAGGTCGGGACGGATGAGCCCGGTACCCTGCCCCAGAAGCTGCATCGCGTAGAGCAGGCCGAATGAAGCGGCAAGCACCAGGAAACCGTAGGAGAACCAGATATGCGGAAGCAGGCGTTCTTTCAACATATGCTGCCGTCCTTCAATGCTATCACACGGTCCCCCGGAAGGATCCTCGAGTGGTCGTGCGTCGCGACGATCACCGTAGCGTCCAGGGCGCGAAGCAGGTCAAAGACCGCCTGCGAATTGCGCGAATCGAGATTGCCGGTGGGTTCGTCGGCAAAAATATAGCGGGGCTTGTTGATCAGTGCCCTCGCAATGGCCGCACGCTGACGCTGGCCTCCCGAGATCTCGTCCGGATACTTGTCCGCGAGCGGTCCGATCTCCAGAGACTCCAGCAGTGCGGTGATCTTTTCACGCGGTGCTTTCGTGACCAGCGCGACATTCTCATAGACCGTCAGATGGGAAATGAGGTAGTGGAACTGGAAAACGAACCCGACCGATTCGTTCCTGAACCTGTCGATCTTTTTGATGCGGGTACTTTGCAGACCATCAAAACTCAGGCTTCCTTCGGTGGGTACCAGAAGGGTGGAGAGAATGGAAAGCAGTGTTGATTTGCCGCTTCCGCTCTCTCCTGTGATGACAGTGAAACGTCCCTTCTCTATATCGAGGCTGACATCGTCTAGGACCTTTTCGCTGCCGTAGCGATGGGAAATGTGTTCGGCCTGTATCATGACTGCCCCCTGTTGATGAGTATCACCGGATCCACCCGCGCAGCAAGCAAAGCAGGGATCAGCGCACCGGCCACAGCCATC
>JALSTF010000248.1 GCA_026983895.1 Sulfurovum sp. | reverse complement strand
CGAATCAACACTCAAACGCGGTGTGAAAATGGTTATCATGGAAAGTGTGGGCAATCCCAGCCTGAGACTGCCGGATATGAAAAGGATCGCCGATATATGCAATACCTACGAAACACTGCTGATGGTAGACAATACGGCTACACCGATCATCGTGCAGCCTCTGGCACTGGGTGCGGATATCGTTGTGCACTCCTCCACCAAAAATATGAGCGGACACTCCGCCGCTCTCGGCGGTGTAGCGGTTTTCAGGGCAGTGAAAGAGAAGGGCGATAAACTCCTTGGAGATAAATATGCCGATGTACACAAGATCGTTAAAAAGATGGGGAAGAAAGCGTTCATTCCCATCTGTAAAAAACGGGCGATACGCGATATGGGGATGACTGCCAACGCATTCGGTTCATTCCTGACGATGCTCGGGCTTGAGACACTCTCACTGCGGGTGGAAAGGGTGAACAACTCTGTCGCCAAAGTAGCACAGATCCTTGATGAAAAACTGCCCGAAGGGTACAGTGTCAACCATCCTTCTTTGCCTTCAAGTCCTGACCATGCACGCTATGTATCGGATTTTTCAGCAGGCTGCGGCCCGCTGTTGACCCTGGACTGCGGTACGAAAGAGAGGGCTTTTAGCCTCCTGAATGCATTGAAGATGGTCATCCAGACCGCCAATATCGGCGACAACCGGACACTGGCACTGCACATGACAAGTACGATCTACAGTGATTTTGATGAAGAGACACGTCGTTTTCTGGGGGTACATGACGGATTGATCCGTATTTCCATAGGCCTTGAAGACCCCGATGTGATCACCGAAGATTTTCTTCAGGCATCAGGGGTACAGACTACTTAGAAGACTTTTTCTTCTCTCCTGCGATCAGCTTTTCCAGTCTGAGGATTTCAGCTGTGCCGTCCCGAAGTATATCGGGATCGGTATTCAAATCTAGGTTTTTTGATTTATTCTCGTATTCAAAGAGAGATAGAATATGTTTGATGACATTGATACGTGCTTTCTTTTTGTTGTCGGAATCGACTACGGTCCAGGGTGCATTCTGTGTATGTGAAGCCAGGAGCATGGAGTAGTTGGCAACGGTATATTTGTCCCACATCTCCTGTGCTTTGATGTCGATAGGAGAGATCTTGTAATTCTTGAGGGGATTGGTCTTTCTTTCATTGAAACGTTTTGCCTGTTCCTCTTTGGAAACGGAAAGATAGAATTTGACCAGGTGCGTGCCCGACCCTGTCTGCATCTCTTCATAAAAAGGGACTTCATGCAGGAATCGTGCATGTTCTTTTTCGGTACAAAAGCCCATGACAGGTTCCACTCCGGCACGGTTGTACCAGCTTCGGTCAAAGATGGTGATCTCTCCTCCGCTTGGCAGATGGGTGGTATAGCGCTGAAAGTACCACTGTGTTTTTTCTACATCGGAAGGTTTGGCCAGTGCCACGACCCTGGCACCGCGCGGGTTGAGGTGTTCGATGATCCGTTTGATGGTCCCGCCTTTGCCTGCTGCATCACGCCCCTCGAAAATGATGAGTACTTTAAGGCCTTGCTCTTTCACATGGTTTTGCAGTTTGAGCAGCTCCATTTGCAAAAGCTTCAACTCTTTTTCGTAGCTTAGCGTGCTCTCTTTCTTCCAGACGGGAAGACGTATCTCCTTGCCTTTTTCAAGACGTTTCTGCTCTTTCTTGCATTTGTCGGTACACAACCCAATGATCTTTTTCGCTTCTTTTTTACCCATTCGCTATCCTTTTTTCTCTGAGATATATGTGGTATTATACTCTATTTCCTGCCGTTCTAATAGAGAAAAAATGATAAAAGAAAACTATTGATTGAGCTCATCAAGGACGCTGTTGATGCGCTCTATGATCTCTTTGACCGCTTTGGGGAAAGCATTGACCCGCATTTCTGCATCTTCGACTATCTTTCCCAGTTCAAGATCGTCAAAAAGATGCAGGTAACTGTTGAGAAGGTCGCGTTTCTGGGCGCACTCATAACACATTGTCAAACTTTCGCAGAGGGAATCGTTGAGTTGGACGTAGGTGCTTTCTGTGGCATCGATAAGTGCTTTGAGGTATTTGGGGCTGGAGAGATCTTGCAGCTCCAAATGCTCCCCGGCTACGATACTTATGGTCTCGAACTTTGCTTTGATCATTTTTATTTCATCGATCATCATTTCACTCCATAATAAAAAATATAGATTATATTATAATAAAAAAATATAAAATAAAATTTGATCTTCATCAATAAAGTGTCGATTTCAAACCGTAGAAGTAACTTTGAAGCTTCAGTACTCCTTCTGTTCCGAGATTTTCAATGAAAGTTTCAAATTTGTCTTTCTTTTTCCAGACCGGTTTTTTTACTTTTGCCAGTTTCCCAAGTTCTCTTTTTGCACCGGACAATGTACCTATTTCATCGATAAGGCCGGCTTCTTTGGCACGTTTTGAGGAAAAGATATGTGCATCGGCATAGGCTTTGGAATTGTTGACATCAAGATGTCTGGCTTTGGCGACATCGGAGATAAAAAGTGCGTAGGTGTCTTTGGTCAGACGTTCAAGTTCTTCTCTCTCTTTGGGTGTCCATTTCCGTGTCGGCGTACCGGCTTCTTTGTAGGTTCCCTCTTTGACGACCTGTGTGCTTATGCCTACCTTTTCCATGAGGCTGTGAAAATTGGGGCTTTCCATGATCACCCCGATGGAGCCGACAATGGAGCCTGGATTGGCAATGATCCTGTTGGCGTAGATGGAGGCATAGTAGCTTCCGCTTGCAATAATGCCGCTTGCGTAGGCAATGACAGGCTTGTGTGCTTTCAGCTCTTTGATGGCATAAGAGATCTCTATAGACGGCGGAACGGCACCTCCGGGAGAGTTGACATTGAACAGTACGCCTTTGATGTCGTCATTTTTTTGGGCTTTTTCTATCTGCATGAGAATTTTTTCCGAGCTCATGATGGGGCCGAAAAGTTCTATCTCCTGCAAATTGGCAGGCTTGAGCCCCGATTCTGATTTGGGCAGGAAAAGTATAAGCATGATCAGCAGAAAAAGCAATCCTTTGAAGTGGTCACCGATCCATTTGATGAAGTCACTGATCTTTTTAAACATACTGTTCTCCTTCTATGTAAAGGGCATCAACCTCTCTGGTGTGCAAAATGCTCCAGAGTGCGATCTCTTCGGAGCGTTTCGGCAGTTCAGGCAGGGTGATGAGTGCAAAATCGGCATCTTTCCCGATCTTCAGGCTTCCGCTGTTGAGCCGCAGCGCTTCGGCGGCATTTTCAGTGGATGCTTTGATGAGAAGATTGGAAAGCGCAACAATGGGTGCCTGATGGTGCAGCATAAGCGCTGCCCTGAACTCATCGAAAATATTGAGTGAATCGTTGGAGCTCAAGCCATCGGTCGCAACACTGAAAGGCAGATCCATGTCGTTCAGTGTTTCAATGGCAAGTCTCCCGCAGCCCAGATAGCGGTTGGAGCGGGGACAGTGGGCGATGCTGTGGCCCTTTTCATGCAGATACGACAACTCTTTGTCTGTGGCCTGAACACAGTGCACGAAATGTGTTGGGTAGGTATCGAAGGCATGCATGAACTCTTCTACCGTAGTGACCGGTGTAGAGGTGTTGAAGAACTTCTCGAAAAATAGTTTGAATTCGCCTTCCCCGTTCTCCAGCCACGCACGTTCCGCCTGTGATTCCAGAAAATGCGTACTCAGAGGCATAGTGTGCTGTTTGGCCAGCGCCACGGCTTTTTGCAGAATGACGGGATGGACCGAATAGGGGGAGTGGATGGCAACAGCAGGGGTGATACGGCTTTGTGCCCCACAGTGCTGCGAGGCTTTGACCCGTTCAAGGAAATCTCCGTAGAGCATGTCGGCATACTGGGCATTTGAGCCAATGAGTTCGTTGAAGAAGACGACACGCTGAGGTGATCTTTCACACACTTCCAATTCTGTTCCAAAACTTGAGATGGCGCCAAAAGCCGTAATGCCCGAGCGCAGCATGTCGCTACACTCCTTTTGCATCATGGTATTGTCGCAATCCTTCATCAGGTCGTCACGGTGCTCGATGACAGAATCGAGCCAGGGCATGAAGGAACCGTATTTGAGTGAAGTCTTGTTCGCAGAGAATTCCAGGTGCACATGGGTGTTGATGAAACCGGGGTAAAGTACGGTATAAGGCTTTGCGCGGATACGCTCGGCTTCAGGGTACTTTTCCATAAGTCTTTCGGGCAGATCGATATCTTGAATATGCGTATCGAACGCAATGGCATGGTTCTCTACGAACTTTCCGTCGAGGTAGAGGTAGTCAGCAATGATGATTTTCACGAAAAATCCTTTATATTGATAGTAAATGCAAGTTTGATAGGTTCAGTTTAATCCTATTTGGATAAAATAATACCCAAAATATACAAAAGGCAGTTAAATGAAAATAGTAGTCATCCAGGGTCCAAACCTCAATATGCTCGGAATCAGAGAACAGAATATCTATGGTCCGATGAAACTCGAAGATATCCATAAGCAGATGAAAGGATTCGCAGAGCAGAACAAAATGGAGATCGAATTTTTCCAGAGCAATCTTGAAGGTGAGATCGTGGATCGTATCCAGGAGTGTATCGGCGATGCTGACGGTATCATCATCAACCCGGCAGCCTATACGCACACATCCATCGCTATCCGTGATGCGATCGCAGCGGTACAGCTTCCAACCCTTGAAGTACATCTTTCCAACATTCACCAGAGAGAAGAGTTCAGACACAAGTCGCTCATCGCTCCGGTATGTGCAGGGCAGATCGTAGGTATGGGACCGTTCGGTTACCATTTGGCAATGGTCGGTATGACACAGATACTCTCTGAAGTAGCAGCTATGAAGCAGGCACAGCAGAAAGCCCAGGAAGCTGCACAGCAGAAATAATCCCGCGATCGGCTGTTTACAGGCCGATCATTCTTTTCACTCCTGTACCGTATCTGGTGCCCTCAACACAAAGGCTTATTATGAATTATATCCTTAAAGATGAAAATGCTATCTATTATGAATGCGGATACAGCTGCGATAATGCAGTGTATCTGCATTTGGGAAGCGAAGCGTTTTTCATCACTGACAGCCGCTATACGATCGATGCGAAAGAACATGTAAAAAAAGCAAAGGTTGTGATAGACGGTGATCTGTACGGCAGGGCGGTGACGCTTCTTAAGAAGGCAAGAGTGAAAAAAGTGGCCTTTGACCCCAAAGAATGGACTGTCGCAGGATTTGAGAAGCTGACTTCCGGGACGAAGGTCCTATTCAAACCGGAACTGGATCTTTCTCACAAAAAACGTATCATCAAAAGTAATGAAGAGTTGAAGATCATTGCCAAAGCAGCAAAGCTTGGAGCCAAAGCCTTCGAAAAACTGGCCAAAGAGTTCACTCTAAATGGTTTCGGAGAGCATGAATTCACCCTGACGCACAAAGCCAAAACGATATTGGGCGGAGAGGGTAAATACGACCTCAGTTTCGATCCTATTGTTGCCATCAATGCCAATGCGGCCAAACCGCATGCGACACCGACACATAAAAAACTCAAAAAGGGCGACCTGCTTCTGGTGGATGCCGGCCTGAAATACAAACGCTATTGTTCGGACAGGACACGCACAGTCTTTGCCGATCAGGGTTTTGTATTTAAAACAGTACAGCATTTTGGAAAAAAGAAGATCCAAAAGGCATACGATACGGTATTGAAGGCACATGACAGAGCGATACAAAAAGCCCGTTCAGGCATGAAAGCCAAAGAGGTCGATGCACTGACGCGGGACTTCATAGAAAAAGCCGGTTTCGGGAAATATTATGTCCATTCAACAGGCCACGGGGTCGGGCTGGATATCCATGAAATGCCCTATATCTCTTCACGTTCCGATACGCTGATAGAGGATGGCATGGTCTTTACCATTGAACCGGGCATATATATTCCCGGAGCGTTCGGTATCCGTATCGAAGATATGGTCGCTATGGTGGACGGCAAAGCAAAAGTGTTGTCAGGAAACTGATGCGCAGGGCAGGTTTATCTGCCAATGTGTAGAAAAGAAGGGAAAATATGGTAAAAAGAAAACGGCTCAACGGTGACTTTACATTGATTTTTACCCCGCATTTTCCCTATAATGCACCTCAGAGATCTTCCAAACGCCACAGGGCGCTTTTGGGGATAGGCGGGAATATCGGTGATGTACTTCGCCGATTCGGGCATCTGTTCGTTTTTCTGCAAAAAAGTCCCTTTGTGCAGATAGTAGAGACGGCTCCTATCCTGAAAAATCCGCCTTTTGGCTTTTTGGAACAGGATGATTTTCTCAATTCCCTGATCCTGGTGGAAACGGATCTGACACCCAGACAGCTGTTGCAGTATGTGCTGCGTGTGGAAAAAAAATTCGGAAGAAAACGTCTTTTCAAAGACGGGCCGAGAACACTGGACATAGACCTGATATTCTATGATACTATAAGGATGGAAAGTCCTGAGTTGACACTTCCGCATCCGGGATGGATGCAGCGAAGCTCAGTACTGATCCCTCTTTCTAAAATGACAAAGGCAGTA
>JALSTF010000247.1 GCA_026983895.1 Sulfurovum sp. | reverse complement strand
CGCTTTACTACAGGAGCGGGAGCCGGAGCAGGTGTTGGCGATATCATGGAATTCGTACAGCCGGACAAGACTAATGCAGCAATCCCTGCTGCCAAAATTCGTAATTTCATGTTTGTTTTCCTCTATTGTTGATTTTGGTTATGATTATATCAAATAATGATAAAGGTAATGTGAACTTTGCTCTTCCTCTACTATTTTCTGATGAATTTTCCTCTGCTTTTTTCTTTTATGATCTTTTCATGTGTACCGAAAAGTCCGTGCATTGCAATATATATTCCATGCTCTTCAAGCATTTCCATATATCCGAACGCAGAGGAGAGGTTGGCCGTCGCTTCTACCGGGTCAATACAGTAAGGGACCATGGCACCGGTCAGAATGATCTTTTTGTCTATTTCTGCATCAGCAAGATATTCCGCCGTCACATGGATGGTATCGGTACCGTGTATGATAATGATATGCTCATGCCTGGTCTGTGTGACCACGGAAAGCAGTTCAAGCCTGTCCTGATTGGTCATATCCAGGCTGTCTTTTCCAATGATATTGATCAGTTCAAATTCGCACAGCCATTTGGATGCGATCTCTTTGACGGCATGCGAGTGTGTATCGATGACAAGATCACCTGCGACAGGGTCGTATATCTTGTTGAAAGTGCCGCCGGTACTGATGATAAGTGTTTTTTGCATTTTATGCCTTGCTTGCAGATGAAGATACCCTGTATTTTACCTCAATGATGATAAAATACGAGAATTTATTTTATGGAGCAGCAGAATGATCATGAAGGGCAAAAAAGGTGTTATCTTGGGTATCGCCAACAAAAAATCGATCGCATACGGTATTGCAAAGGCGTGTCAGGAGCAGGGGGCGGAGATGGCCATCACGTTCCTCAACGAACGTTTTGAGCAGAAACTCGCTCCCATAGCGGAAGATCTGGGCTGCGGTACAAGACTCTACCCCTGTGATGTAAGCAGACCCGAAGAGATCAAAGCGCTCAGGGATGCTCTCGAGAAAGATTTCGGGCAGATCGACTTCATCGTGCACTCCATCGCTTTTGCACCTAAAGAAGGGCTAAGCGGCCGTTTTATGGATATTTCCAAAGAGGCGTTCGATGTAGCGATGGATATTTCTGTCTATTCGCTCATTGAGATCACCCGGGAACTCAAACCGATCCTCTCAAACACATCATCGGTTCTCACACTTAGCTACTATGGCGGAGAAAAATATATTCCCAACTATAATCTCATGGGGGTTGCCAAAGCAGCTTTGGAAATGACCGTGAAATATCTTGCGGAAGATCTTGGGCGTGACGGTATCCGTGTCAATGCTGTCAGTGCAGGACCCATCAAGACACTGGCTGCAGCGGGTATCGGAGATTTCTCCTTTATGCTCAAATGGAATGCGGCGCATGCACCGCTGAAAAAGAATGTGACCATTGCAGAAGTAGGCAATTCCGGTATGTACCTGCTTTCAGACCTCTCTTCAGCGGTGACAGGAGAGATCCACTATGTCGACGGCGGATACAATATTATGGGTATGCCGGCAGTCGAATTCGATGAGAACGGCAAACCGCATATTGCATGGAACGGAGAGTCCAAATAAGCGAATGCTTGTTTTGTGACATGTAGGTTGGGCACTGCCCAACGTCAAATCTCAGCTTTTGTTGATTGGCAGTTTTATATCGTGACGGCAGTTTGAATCTCCCCTTTGGCGTTTGGCAGTGCCAAACCTACAAAAAATACAATCTAATACAAAACGATACGAAGGAACAATGTGAAATCTGATTCCCCCGAATACCTCGCCAAAAAAGCCTTCTTCGACAAGGTATTGACCATTTACGGACGCAATGCTGTCATGGAAGCACTGGAAGATCCTGCTGTCACCATACACAAACTGCATCTCTCCAAATCGAACAAAGATGCTGAAGTCCTTGAAAAGATGAAGCTGATCGCTTCCCAAAGGGGCATAGAGGTCAAGTACCATGACAAAACCTCTCTTTCACGCATTTCCAAAAATGCCAAGCAGGACCAGGGTGTGGCACTGGATATCGTGCTGGAACACTATGGGGATGCAGGGAGCTTCATTGCCGCCAATGACAGTTACCGCATTATTGCCCTCGACGGAGTAACCAATCCTCAGAATCTTGGTATGATCATCCGCTCCTGCGCGGCGGGTACTGTCGATGCAATCATTCTTCCGAGCAAAGGTGCCGCACAGATCTCCCCTTTGGTCATTAAAGCTTCTGCGGGCACTTTGTTCAAAATGCCTATCATTAAAACATCCAGCCTGAAAAAAACACTGGAATTTTTTAAACAGAAGGGTGCGGATCTCTATACACTTTCTTCCCATGCCTCCAGGAGTTATAAAGACCAGAACTATGGAGAAAAAACGATCTTTGTGCTGGGCAATGAAAGTGATGGTGTCAGCCCTCAGATCGAATCACTTTGTGATACTTCTATTTCTATCCCGATGCAGCGCGGTGTTGAATCTCTCAATGTCGCTGTGACGGCATCACTGCTTGCATTTTTATAATGCTTTGCTTTTTGTTATAATGATTTCATCAATACTATAAAAGGATCATTATGCCACAGGAAAAAGAAGAGATGCTCAAAAAGATCGGTGTGGATGTCAGTGAAGACAATATCAACATAGATATTACAAAAACAAAAGATTTTTTCAATACTTTGCAGAATACACTGCAGGAAAAAGCGAAAACGATCGAAAAAGATATTGCTGAGGGAAAACTTGACCTTGAAGAGAATGTCGGGATCAAAGTAGACAATGAACATATCAATATCGACTTGAAAAAAACAAAAAGTTTCATAGAAGAGTTCGGCAAGAAGATCGAGCATTTTTTAGGTGAGATCGACCATGTCGTTGAGAATATAGAAAAGAAGTAATGTGCTGATATAATTTTTGTATGATATATGTATCATATAATAGAGTGACATGTATACAAAAGGAGCGTGACATGGTACAAAGTATGATAAAAATTTTTCTCATTATAACAGCAAGTTTGTTTTTTACAGCGTGTGGTGATGGAGGTACATCTCCAGATACAAAGAATGTATCAGCAGCATTAACGGTCCAGGAGAAAGCCATACGGCATATTGCAGAATATGCACAAAGTGGAGGACCCGCCCCTACGGTACAGGACTATATTGAGGCTGGTGTTATCGGGGTTACAGAAGAGAACCTTGACCGGATCAATGCAGCTGTAAAAAAACTGTCGTATGAGGAGGTTGATACCCGTGCAGAGATACAGGCACTTTTTGACAGTCTGGGACTTGAGTGTGCACAGGTCATTACGCATGCCTATAATCCGGTAACGGGAGAAGAGAAGGATTTTCCAACACCATGTGATATACCTGATGGCTGGATAGTAGGAACACCTCCTGAAGCAGATACAGGGGACACAAATAAGACAAATCCCGCAGATACGATCAAGCCAGTCATTAGGCTCCTTGGTGAAAATCCGGTGATCCTCACTGTAGGTGACAGCTACGCCGATGCCGGTGCAACTGCCACTGACAATAAAGATGGCGATATCACAAACAAGATAATCGTAACTTCTGATGTGAACAGCTCCAAGGAAGGTACATACTATGTCCGATACAATGTTTCAGATCAAGCGGGTAATGCAGCAAATACTGTTACAAGAACGGTCAATGTGGAGACTGCACCCAAAGATTTCGGAGCTTTTGGCAGCTTTGAGGTATTGCGCTACCCCGATGCGGGACTCAGTGACGATCACTATGTTGTCTACTATCCCAAAGATGCCATTACACCGGATATGCCGGTGGTTGTTTTTCTAGAAGGTGGCGGAGAAGATCCGAAAATTGATGACTATCGCGGTATCATGGAGTTCATGGCATCCCAGGGCTATTTTGTGATCGGTACAGAGCAGGGAGGAAGCTACGACTCATCTTACGGTGCCAGCATCGCACAAAGTGCCATCGACACTGCTATTGAGCACCATCAGCTTACATTGAAAAAGATCGCGGTGATGGGCCATTCACAAGGGGGCGGACAGGCATTTTATATGATGAAGTATTTGCAGGACAAAGGTTATGGCGCGGAGGGAAGCTTGACGCTCTCTCTGGATGGATGGTTTGCTTTTGGGATGGATCAGGCCGACCTCCATGCGCTCAAGGGAGAAGTGGGTTTCATCCAGATGAACGGACGGGAAGGTACCGGTACCGATCCACGTATCAAACTCACCATTTGGAACCTTGCGAAGCAGACGCAGCGAAGATTTTTCACATTACCCGAAAATGAACATGGCTATGTCGCAGGTGACAGAGAGAATATCGATACAAAAGATGATATACGACTGCTGATCGGTGCCCTGACGCATGATGTGTTTGAAGAGAGCCAAGAGGGGAATAGTGCCATTCCCTCTGAAAATAAAACGACTTACGATGCGATCAAAAATGCCCTCAAGAAGAAAGATCAGTACCACGGAGGAGACTGTCAGGGGGCACAGTACAATGCCCGAAGAGGGATGCTGCATCTTAATGATATAGGCTATTGTAACTTTGAGGCAGTCTATCCCGATACTGCTGTGATCGCATCAAGGGCAGTGGATGATGCCGTGGTACGGCCTGCAAAAGGGGAGAGTGTGGAGGATCCCGTGTTTCATACCATGATCACCCGTATCAATAAAAGTGATAGCGCCCTTGCAAACTATCCGAAGGTGCAGTCATGGAACAGTGATATGACATTACTCAAAATCGGTAACAGACTGTATGATGCACTCACATTGCAAGAGAGCAATTTGACTAAAAACAAGACCAATGCTGAAGCCTATCAGGTACTGTGCAGCAGAAGCAGTGACTATTTCCGTTGGTCTACAACTGAACCAGATACTTTTTATGTTCTCAACAGTTCTAAGAAGTTTATCAAGGGAAAGATAAATGAAAACAGTATCAGTTGTACAGATGAGCTAGAGTCCTTTTCGGATTATGAAGTCGTACACATGGGGCCGTATGAGGGCAATATCGATCTGCAGGATAGATATGTACTCTTTGCCGTCAAAAAACCCAATGACACGGCTATCTATCTAGTGCTTTATGACATACAGAACAGATCCAGGGTATGGAATACCCCCAAGGTATTACCCGAAAATACATGGGTAGAACGTGATGATGGCTATTGGGTACCATCACAAATGGATTGGATCTCTGTCTCTCCTTCAGGCAATCATATTGTCATCAATGAGGTAGATAAGGATAATTATCAAAAAGGGCTGAGGGTGTATGATATGAACTTCAGTAATGAGCATATCTTAAAATATGATTACAATGGTCAAACCTATAGTGAAGGTGGTCATGGAGATATGGGCTATGATGCTCAGGGCAATGAGGTGATGGTAGAGTTTTTAACGGGTCTGCCAGTACATATGTTTTATCTGGATCAGCCTGATGTCCTGGGCAAAGCCATGCTGCCAGGTGCGCTGGGCGGCGGACATGTCAGCTGCAGAAACTACCAGAGGCCCGGATGGTGCTACATCACGACCCATCAGGAGGACTACCGAAGGGTGTTTGCGCTGAAGCTGGATGCAGATCCGCAATACAAAGTCCAGAATTTCTCCCAGTCGCACATTCATGACAACTACCCGGAAACCTATGGTGCCGCCAGTCCGGATGGAAGCAAAGTGATCTTCAACAGCAATTGGGACAATAATGATGGAACAGTAGATACTTATATGGCAGAGGCGAAGCAGTAGCCGTTATTTTTAAAAGTACACTATAATAATCTTAGCCTCTAACATATATCGCAAAAGAGAAGATGAATGATCAGCATGATAGTGATAATTCTTATAAAAGCTGAGTATAGCTTACACCTTGTGAAGTTAAAATACTTTTGTATAGATGTATTTTGGGCAGGACGAACCCAAGTTTTTTTTCTTTATAGCTTTTTATCTTTTCTTTGTAGGCTCTGTAATCATAAATATGTTTGATGCGGCAGAGGGTAATATGGGGTTTGAAACGGTAGAGGTCGAAACCTGCTTCTTTGAATGCTCTGGCTTTGTCATAGAGTTGTGTTGATGGTGCTTTGGCAAAAAATACTCTCGGTGGTCTGCCAAAGTATCCGAGTCCTTCTATTGTCACTTCCGATTCCAAAGGAGTTATCTCTTGCAGTTTTTCCCTCACAGGGGCAGGATCATCGACCTCTCCCAGAAAGACCCAGGTGAGATGCAGGTTCTCCTCTTCCACCCATTTCCCCTCGATGATCCCGGCAAAATCCTTCTGAATACTTTGATAGTCGTCAAGTTTGACAGGGGAGGCGATGAAGAGGCGCATAAAAATAGTTTTTCGTGCTGAACGCTTAATGAAACTGTTGGAAATTCTCAGCAGTGATCTCAGGATATTTACCTTCCTGAAACTCTTTCACCGCTTCTAAAAGAAGCTTTCTCTCTTCACCGCAATAGTAAAGTTTAATACCGAACTTAACAGCGGCATTTACTGCTCCTGGACCTGCATGGGGTGTAAGCACGACATCTACATCACGTTTTTTGAGTTCATTGAAGATGGCCGGGCCGCCTGTTTCATGGTTCTCAATCACTTCGATCTGATTGTTACTGTCATCATAGATGCCA
>JALSTF010000246.1 GCA_026983895.1 Sulfurovum sp. | reverse complement strand
TAGTACATGCAGACAAAAATAGAAAAATAAAAACACAAATTCGTTCCATCGGCACACATATGTTGAGTTAAAGTTTTAATGTCTGAATCGGTTTATCATATTTTCATATGATGTTCTCCAGAGATAACATACCTGTATTTTTGATGCAATGATCCTAAGATACATTTTTTAGAATTGTATTTTTATTACATTACTCTTCAAACTCTTTTTAAGGAATATATTTAAAACCTTTCCAAAACATACCTGGTCTAGCATTGCAAAAAAATTACGCATTTTTTTTAAAGTATTTTTTGTTTTATCTCTATGTTGATATTTTCACATATTAATATTTCATTCTTCTGCTCTTCTCTGTCATCAGATTATCTTTATTATAAAACTGCAGTCTTTTCATATTCAAAGAACACTTTTTTGGAGAATGGCAATATTTATAAATATAAATATTCTCTGTTATTGGGGTTGGGATCTTGAATATTACACTATTCTTAGCAAACACCGTGTACACCGTCCCCAAGAGGCATATTAAGAACAATTGTTCATTTATATATTCCCTGTATATTTAAAAGAAGAACACTTGTTCACTTAAAAAGAATTGCTCTGAATTAAATATGAACAAGTGTTCTTTTGTTTAGGGAAGGACCCCTTGACTTATGAACATTTGTTCACTATAATACATTTAAAGGAGCCTGAATGAACGAGCACAGCGTCAATACTCCCCTGTCCAAGGGAGGAAAAACAAGAGAGAAGATCCTCAAACACGCACTCAAACTCTTCTCTGCAAAAGGATATAAAGCCACCACGGTAAGAGATATCGCAGGATCGATCGGTATCAAGCAGAGTGCCCTCTATAACCACTTCAAGAACAAAGACGAGATACTGGAAACCCTTATCAGCGAACTTACCACGTCTGCCATCGTCACATTATTTGACCATAAAGGGGGTCTGGAAGCTCATAAACAGGGAAAATCGCTTTTAATGAGTATTGCCTCTACTTTCAAGCTTTTGAGCTTTGACGGGCAAAATGAGGCACTTTTCAAGCTTTTGATGCAGGAACTCTTCCGGAACGAGCATATACGGGAGATCTATAACGAATATTTTTACCAGGAGAATGTAAAAAAACTTTCCGGTATCTTTTTTGCGATGATGCAGGAAGAGACGATAAAGTCCTCTGATCCCCTTCTGCTGGCCAATGAGTTCTTTTCTCCGCTGTTCTTCTACCAAATGCAGGTTTCTCTGCTAAAATTAGACAAGAAATCGACCTCTTCGGTCGTTTCGCTGTTTGAAAAGCATGTCGACCACTTCTGGGATACGGTCAAGATCGAGAAACAGGAAACGCTTTTTTAAAAACATACTAATAAATATTAAAAATAGATATACATCTAATATTAAGGAATATTAATCATGGAAAACAAAACAGATCATTTTGCCCACAAGTCAAAATCTTGGGATATGAACTCAAAACGCGTTAAAAATGCGCAAGGCATCGCTGAATTAATAGTAAAAAATATAAAACTTGGCATAGAAATGGAACTCATGGATTTTGGTGCAGGAACAGGATTGCTCAGCTTTTTTGTTGCTCCATTTGTCAAAAAAATCGTGGCTGTAGATAATTCCCCTTCTATGCTTAGGGAATTTCACAGCAAATGCGATGCATTCAAATGCGAAACAGAAGTGATCGAAAGAGATCTAAGCCTCTCCTCACTCGATCGGCAGTTTGACGGGATCATCTCTTCTATGACAATCCATCATCTTAAAGATACACTTGACCTGTTCAAAAAATTCTATGAAATGACCCGTCCAGGAGGATTTATAGCTATTGCCGACCTTGATACGGAAGACGGTACTTTCCATTCAGATGATACGGGTGTACACCATCACGGTTTTGACAGGGAAGCCCTGCAAGTGATCGCAGAGGAAGCAGGATTTGAAAATGTAAGGTTCGATACGGCATCGACCATCAAGAAACCGCACCGCGACTTTACGGTCTTTTTAATGACGGCAGAGAAAAAATAGATGCGATACCTGTGGCTTGGCATCTTTTTTGCCGTACTGTTATGGTCTGCGATCGATCCCAAAGATCAATTTACATGGTTTCTGGAAGTGGTACCGGCATTGATAGGTTTTGTGCTTCTTGCCGCGACATACAAGAGTTTTCCCCTCACGCCCCTGCTCTATACACTCATATTGATCCATATGATCATTCTTATGATCGGCGGGCATTATACTTATGCGGAAGTGCCGCTTTTTGACTGGATCAAAGAAGCTTTGCATCAGAGCAGGAACAATTTTGACAAACTGGGACATTTTTTCCAGGGTTTCGAACCGGCCATACTTGCCAGGGAGATCCTGCTGAGAAAACGGATTATCACAGCTTCGAGGGCATGGCTGAACTACATCATAGTAAGTATCGTACTTGCTTTCTCTGCATTTTATGAGCTGATAGAGTGGTGGGTGGCCGCCGCAACGGGCGATGATGCAGAAGCCTTTCTGGGAACGCAGGGCTACGTCTGGGATACACAGTCAGATATGATGTTCGCGCTTATCGGCGGCATTACCGCCCTGCTGCTTCTTAGCCGCCTGCATGACAGACAGCTGAAAAAAATACTTAGTGCTTCTTGATCTCTGCAACGATGACACCGCGTAGATCGCCTTCTTTGAAGTTCACCGCATGGTCATGCGGATAGGCACTGTCCAATGCTTCTTTGATCTTGGGTGAGAGGTCGCTGCCGTGGCACTTGAGGCAGACCGCTTTGGTCACAAGCGGTTTGTAGACACGTGTCACATCGCCCTCTTCCACTACTTTGATATCTTTCGGGCTGAATGTCTTTGCCGCGATCGCCGCTTCGTATGCTTTCATGACCTTCTCATCGGTCGCATCGGGCTTGTTGACCGAGTCGTTGCGTACCCTTAACGCAGTTCTTCTCACTATGGCATACTTGGGCAGTTTGGTATTGACCTCTTTGGTGATCTTGTCGGCACTGCTCGTACAGAACGCCAGTGCCGTCAGGCCTGTCTTGTCTTCTTTCATTTTCGTTTTCAGCTGGCTTTTGAGCGCACCGCCCAGCATTTTGATATATTTGATACCTTCCTGTTTGACCGGCATTTCATCGGCAGAGACGGCAAAAGAGCTCAGTAAAAGTGTTGAGAGTAAAATATTATGTATTTTCATAGGTATTCCTTGCGTTTTTTTAATGGATTGTGTTAGGGCACTTCTAATAATAGGTAATGCTCACCTATTTTTAGAGGTGCCCATTATAGAGAAGTTTCATTAACGGGAGATTATTTGGTCGTAAATGCCTACCTTGTTGCGTCCGCTGCTTTTTGCTTTATACAGTGCCCTGTCCGCTTCTGAGATGAGATCTTCCTTGGTAATATTCTTATAGGTAGCGGAAACACCGAAACTTGATGTCATGTTTCCTATCTTCTCAAAGCGGAATTCTTCGATAGTCTTTCTTAATTTCTCAGCTAACGCTGCCGCTTCGGTCTTGCCTGTATTTACACACAGTATCATGAACTCTTCTCCTCCCCATCTGCCTACCGTATCGCATTTTCGGCATGTTTCCTTTAGCAGACGTGAAATCTGACGGAGGACGGCATCACCTGTTTGGTGTCCATGAGTGTCGTTGACCTGTTTAAAATGATCGATATCCAGCAAAATAATAGAAAAATGATGTTCATACCGGTTGCCGCGTGCGATCTCGCTTTCGATCACTTCGTTGAGTTTATTCCTGTTGTAGAGTGAAGTGAGATTATCTGTAATAGCCAGTTCATTTAATGTACGGTTCTTCTCTTTGAGTTCTTCCGTCCTTTGTTCTACCTGTTCTTCAAGCGTTTCATTGAGTGTTTTATATTGTGCCAAAAGCGATTCATTCTCGATATTTTTAAACCGGAAACTCCTGGCGGCATCGATAAGTTCGGAGATCTCGTCATGCTGAGCATAAACGATATCGACCTCTTTTTGGGAACCCCGGGCCATCTCTTTGAATGTCTGCGTCAGGATTTTGATGGGCCGGGTGATACTTGCCCCCATGATGTAGGCAATGGCAAGAAGCAGCAAAAGGAAGAGAACAGCAGAAACGGTAATGGAAAATTTGTGCCATTCGATGTTTGAGACGATATGCTTTTCTGTCTGCATCATCCGGGTCTTGAGGACGGATGCAATATGCTCGGACTGGTACAGCATTTCGTATGCTTCGGCGGACATGACGACATTGGTCAGATAAAGATAGCCCCGTGTACGCTGCAAGACAGCACTGACCGTATGTTCAAAAGTATTGAGTTCTTTGGAAAGTGCACTCTTCTGTCCGCGGGGGGAAAGCGTATGCATCTGACTGAAACGTGTTTGAATATTCTTGAGGTAGTCTGCATCATATGTGTTGAAATACCGATGCATATTGTTCTCTATTGTGAGCAGTAGGTCACGAATTTCCAGAGGGGACGGATGTATGCTTTCCCCGTCGCTGTTTTGTCTGTTGATCTCTTTTTCAATACGGGAAACAATGCGCGGTATTTCGGTATGGATGAGACTGTTCTGCAGCTTCTTCTGCTCCTGGGCTTTTCTGAACGCATCTATGTAATGGTTGAGATGTTCACGTATCACCAGTACCGTTCCATAGGTAAGAGCATCCTGTTTATTTTCTTCGAGCGCCAATTTTCCAAGCAAGCTATCATAGATGCGCTGAACCTCCTGTGCCGCACTGCCGAATCCCTCATGGATATAACGGTCCGATGCCTGCTTCAACCGATTGATATCTGCGGAAAAAGAAGATGCATCAAGCGCTTTGTTGCTGTATTGGGAGAAGCGGGTGAGCATGGAAACGGTATTGGTGTTGATAAGGTAGGTCAATAGAGCGATCGCAAGAAAAAAGATAATGGTCACGACATAGCCTGATGCTATACGCTGTGTCAGAGTCAGTGTCTTGATCGCCTTTCCGAGCAGCCGGTCGCTATGCCAGAACGAATTCATTCCATTTTACCAGTGTGTATTCATAGTTGTCCATGACACTGTTCCATACGGCAATATTCTCAAAACGTTTGACATAGGAACCACCTCGCCTAAGCATACCTTTTTTAACGGAGATCCTGCCGTCGGTACCCGGAAGATCTTCTGCAGCGGGTCTCCCCATGTACCAGTAGTCCCATTCATTCTGAGACATATGCAGTTTAGCCCGCCCCGGGTTGGCAATGTAGTATCCCTGCCGTGCGATGAAAGCACCCGCCCATCCTGAAAGCCACCAGTTCATGAAAGCATAGGCTGCCTCTTTGCGCTTGCCGCGGCTGTTCCTGGAAAGGCACATGACACCGTGCCACGCCCGGTACCCTTCTTTTGGCGCGGCATAAATGCAGGGGATCCCTTTTCCGTTGAGTGAGGATACTCCCGGAGAGAACATACTCTCTATGTCCACATCGCCCCGCTGCATCAGTGCGACCGAATGCGGTACCGAAGACCAGACTCCCCGAAAATGTCCCTGTCGTTTATAGTCGATGACGATCTTGAAAAGTGTGTCGATCTCTTTTCGGCTCATATTGCCGATATTGTTAAATCGCATGAGCCCTTTGGCCTGTACGGCAAGCGCCAGGTCAAAAATACCGATGGTCGGGGCATTGACGATCCCGACCTTTCCCCGGTACCTTTCATCCAAAAGCCAGGCCCAGCTTTCGGTGCGGTAGGGTTCTCCTCTGGGGATGATGCGGCTGTTGTAGCCGAAAGAGTCTGCATTGTGGACATAGGGCATGAAGCTGACCCTGTCTGTTTGATGTGAGCCCAGCGTACCCTCTTCCTGCACATAGAGCATTTTATGCGGCGCATCACCGGCACCGATCTTTGCGTGAGGTGAGATGCGCCCTGTTTTGGTCAGATCGTTGATCTCATTCCAATAGGTCAGACGGGAAGTTTCCAGAGGCTGAATGGTGCCGGCATTCCAAAGGATCTTGATACTGTTGGACCACTGCTCATAAATGTCGAAAGAGTCTGGCTCAGTAGAAGCCTTGAGCAATACTTCTGCACTGCCACCCGGATGGAATTCAATGTTGATCCCAAGATCTTCCTGGGCTTTTTTACGGATCGTCTCCTGTAGTGTGACATGGGTTCCCAGTACTCTCAGTGCGGGTTTTCTGTCGGAAGCCCGTATAATGTTGGGAAAGCCTATTGCAGCCATAGCACACTGTGTGGTGGTTTTAAGAAATATTCTTCTGTGCTCATCTGTGTACATGGAGACCTCCTTTGGATTGTCTCATATTCACATTATAGTATTTTTTTATAAAATAATATTTACTAAGATCATAAAATTGATTTATTATTTTTTTCTAATGATCTTGGTGGCCGTCAGGAACAGATATTGCTTTCCGGTAACGGTTACCCGGAATCTCTTTTGTTGAAGATACTTCTTTGCAAAGATAATATCATTGAGCACCAGGCTCATTTCGTTCATGGCATAGTTGGGGGCTTTGGCACCGTAGACCATCTCCCCGCCGATCCATCGTGAGTTCGGGAAACCGAGGATGAGCGCGGCATCGTCTGAGAGATAGTGCTGCACCAGATGCATCAGAAAGGGTTTGTAGTCGATGCCGGGGCTTTGCAGCGTGCCGATGGAGATGAGCAAGTCGAACTTCCCCAGGTTCAGCCTGTCCAGATGGTTGATATCCGCTGCATGAAGCATGACATTCTCCTCTTCAAAACGCCCCTGTG
>JALSTF010000245.1 GCA_026983895.1 Sulfurovum sp. | reverse complement strand
TCACCAGAGTTCGATCTGGGTATGGCAATGATGTATGCCAAACGTATCGAAGAGAAGCTTCAGGGCGAAGATGCGGATATCTGGCTGAAAAAGATGTTTACAGAGGGGGTGGAGTATTTTGACAGAGGTGCAAGACCTACAGATATAGACCGGTACATTCTCAGCGCTTTTATCCGTATGCGCTACTGCTACAAGGATCACCGGCTCGACTTCAAGCAAAAAGGCGCACCGACCCCTGAAGTAAGAGCAAAAGGCATGAAGCCGTGGTTTGAATGCGAGAACCGCAAGGAGATCGACTTAAAGATCGTTTTCGGCCACTGGTCCACACTGGGATTTTACCAGGATGCACATGTCCTGGCCCTGGATACCGGCTGTCTCTGGGGCGGAAAGCTGACCGCTGCACGCATTGACACGGACGAGGTGGAGATAGTACAGGTCGCGTGTCAGGCGGCTATGAAGCCGGAACTGTAGCTACTCTACAATATGCCCCACGAATTTGGACATGTTGTCCAGTATCTTTCCGCCTCTGCGATAGCCCAACGCACATGCTTCGTAGACATAGAAAACGCCGGCCTGATAGCTGTTTCCTTTACTGTCAACGGGTAGCTCTGTGTATTCCTGAAAGATCATCGTATGATTGTCATAGTCGCCTTCCTGACCTTCTATGACTGCACCTGTTTCATCGAGGATGCGTATACTCTCTCCTTCCCGCCCGAAGACGGGTTTTTGCACCTGTTTCCCTAAAGCCAGAGGATCGAAAGCGGTTTCAAGAAGAAGAGGGTGTTCCGGGTAGAGGTCCCAGAGTATCTTGAGTATGCCTTTACTCTGAAAGAGCAGGGTGTAGGCGGGGTTGAAGATGATCGCTTTTTGATTTTTGATGATCTGTGTCAACAGCATGGCAAGGTCCGATTCCTCCAGGGCAATATCTTCCCAGGGGATCAGTTTGAACCAGAGTTCATAGGGTTGGCTCTTGTATTCGATGCCATCTTCAGCGGAGAATTCGATCTCGTCTATGTAGGCAAACTCCGTGATATAGCCTGCTTCCGAAGCGATGTGCTGAAGCAGTCTGACTGTGTTTTCCTCTTCAGCATTGCCTTTGATGGAAGTGAAAAGGAATTTCCATCCCTCATAGCGGCTTTCAAAATCGGAAACATCCTCATCGAGAGTGACAAGGCGCTTGAAGTTTTCAAGCAGTGCCTCATAGAGTCCGTTGAACTGCGCGTTCTCCTCCATATCGTTGCGTTTGAGCATGGCCCATTGGATGATGGCGGTCTCAAAAAGCGCCGTTGGGGTATCGGCGTTGAATTCAAGAAGTTTTATCGGTTTGCCGTCAATACCGCCTGCAAGATCGAAACGGCCATAAAGATGCCAGTGTACATCGTTCTCCCATGACTCTTTAATGACTTCAATAAGGTTGAAAGGAATGCCTATTTCATGAAAAAGATTGTGTTCTATAACATATTCGCCTGCTTCCACGAACATATCGTAAAGTGTATTGGCCGCTTCATAATAGGCTTCTGCCTCCGCTTCGCTGACAATGACCAGTTCATCAGCGATATAGGGGGTATCGTCATGGTCAGTGTGCCAGACAAACCCAAGTGTTTCAAGGTAGCCGGTATCAAGCGGCTGAAGCTTTTTCAGTCGTACCATCATCAGCCGCCGAAGAAGCCGCCGCTTCTTGAAGAGGACTTTTTACCGCCGAAGAACCCGCTTCGTTTGGTGGTCGCTTTTCTGGGTTTGCTGAAGCTCTTTTTACTTTTTTGGTACGTTTGCGGTGACTTGTAGCCGGCTTTTCGGTTGTTCTGGTAGTTCTGGTTCCCGAAAAGTTTGTTCCCTATCCAGGAGCCGATCATTGCACCGGCAATACTGGAGAGAAGTACGGAACCCAGACCCATTCCCTGCGATACATCCGGATTTTTCTGTGTCAGCGGAGAAGTGCCGTCATCTATCCTGGCTGCTTCTTCTTTGACCAGTTTGTCCATCTCTTCTTTGGTGAGGACACGTTCTTTGCCGTCAAGCTGCTTGAGTACGATACGGGTCTCGTCTGCAGGAAATTCATCTTTGATCTTGTATTTTCCCGGTGCGGTCTCTTCTATGATGACGAATGCCCCTTTGGGTTTTTGCTGTTCCTGCTGTGTGCTGCTGCTGGTACAGCCTGCAAGACCGCTGGCAAGCAAGGCTCCCAAACCGGTTGCTGCGGCGACTGTAGAGAGTGTTTTGATATATTTCATAATGTATGTCCTAAAGAGAATAATTGGAGAGTAATCATAGCAAAAAAAAGTTAAACAGAGAGGGAAGTGTTTCTCTGTTTGTCAAGGGTGGAACAGAAGCGTATGGATCTTTTTTAATCCATCTGCTTTCTAAGGAAAGTGGGAACATCGAGAATGTCTTCATTTTCTGTATAGTCCTGGCCTACTACCATTCTTTTCCCGCCAAAGGTATTGAGTGTCGCTGTCGCAGTATCGCTTAAGAGTGTCTTTTGCACTTGTGTTTTTACAGGCTTGGATTCAGGAACTGTACTTTTGTCCTCAAATCCTGTTGCAACGATGGTGATACGTACTTCATCGATCTCCATATTGGTGGTCGTTGTCGTACCGAAGATCACATCGGCATCTTCATCGGCACTGTCATAGATGATATCCATGGCTTCGCTGATCCCATTGAGCGGATAGTCAGGGTGGATATCGAAGTGTACAAGTACACCCATGGCACCATCAATAGAAATGTTGTCAAGCAGTGGAGACTCGATGGCCATTTTTGCGGCATCGTAGGCAGCACTTGCTCCACTGCTGTATCCTGTGCCCATCAGTGCAAGACCTCTGTGACCCATGACTGTTTTTACATCGGCAAAGTCAAGGTTGATGTCATTGTCTCCGTGTGAAAGGATTACTTTTGATATTCCGCCAACAGCCTGGGCAAGAATGTCATCGACCATTCTGAAACTTTCTTTGATCCCAAGGTTCTTCTCAACGATAGAGAGAAGTTTTTCGTTGGGTACGACAATGATGGAATCACTCTCTCTTTTAAGTTCTTCGAGGCCTTCTTTTGCAAGTTTGGTCCTCTTTCTGCCTTCAAACTTGAATGGGCTTGTCACGATGGAGACGGTCAATGCACCTACCTCTTTGGCTGCCTGTGCCATGATCGGTGCTGCACCTGTTCCCGTACCACCGCCCAGTCCGGCAGAAATGAAAACGATATCAGAACCTTCGAGCATTGTTTTGATGTCTTCGAAGCTTTCAAGTGCAGCTTCTCTTCCTTTTTCAGGTACCATCCCGGCCCCCAGTCCTCTGGTGGCATTCAGGCCCAGCTGCATTTTATAGGGTGCCAGTGAACTGTCAAGCGCCTGTGCATCCGTATTGGCAACGATAAGGTCAATACTGTTGATACCTTCCTGTATCATATGGTTGATCATATTCCCGCCGCCGCCTCCGACACCGATTGCTTTTATTTTTGCTCCATTTGTATGGCATTTCGTCTCAACGACACTTATTTCGAACTCTTCCATTTTTTCCTCCCTTTAGTTGATATATCTTAAAAAAGCTGTTTGGCCCAGTTGGTCAGCTTTTTGATCGGATTTTGTTTATCGGCCCCGAGATCCGGCAGATCATCAAAAATGATGTTCTCTGTCTTTTCGGTGTCTTCTTGATGATGCTTTTCCTTTTCACGCTGGGTGACAGTATCTTTGACTGTATTGTCGATCTTGATATCCCCAAGATCATCCGTCCGGACATCTTTGGAATGCAGAAGCTGCTGTTGGAAATCGATCTCGTATTGTGTGTGCTCCCCCGCTTTGTAGAGGAGCAGGCCAATGACGGTAGCATAAGCCGGATCTTTCAGCTCATCGAAGAGACCATCTATCTCTCTGGGTTTTCCTATACGTACCGGAAGCGCAGGGAAGATGGATTGTGCCAACTCTCTGATACCTTTGAGTTTGGTCATGCCCCCTGTAAGAATGATACCTGCACCGATCTGTTCTTTAAGTGCAGATTTGTCGAGTGATTTGGCAAGGATCATCAGGGCTTCCTCGACACGTGCGAAGATCACTGAGTGGACGATCTCGAGAGAGACACCGTTACGGTTCTCCTCATCTCCTATGATAGGAAGTTCAATGACCTCATTGCTTGTTTCGACAAGATTCCCGTGACGTATCTTGACATTTTCCGCGATCTGAAGCGGTGTATGCAATGCCATGGAAAGGTCGTTGGTAATATGGTTGGAACCTACACCGAGGAAATCATTGTAGCGGATGGAGTTGCCGACATGGACAACGAGGTTGCTTGTCTGACCGCCCAGGTCGATCACTGCAACGCCAAGCTCTTTCTCATCCTCATCCATGGTCGCAATAGCGGAAGCATAACCGCTCAGAACGATACCGTCAATCTCCACGCCTGCGGAACGTACGGATTTTTTAAGGTTGGAAAGGTTGGATTTCTGTGTCATAATGATATTGACATCAACTTCCATACGGCTGGCATTCATACCGTAGGGGTCCTCTATGAAATCCTGATCATCCACTCTGAAATTGTAGGGCAGCACATGGACCACTTCATATTCGTTGGGAACATTGGCATTGTACAGAGCTGTCTGCATGACCCGGTTTATCTCCTTGATGGAAATATCTTTATGGGGGATGTTGACAATACCTGTTGAGTTCAGGCTCTTTGCATAGGCATTGGAAATGGAGACTGTCGCTGAAGTGATATTGCTTCCTGCAATGCGTTTTGCATCATTGATAGCTTTTTTGATGGCACGCGAAGCAAGTTCGATATTGGTGATGGCACCCTTTTTGATACCCTGGGACTTGGCTATCCCATGGCCCTGTACCTGAAGTTTCCCTGCGTCATCAATTTCAGCTATGATTGCACATACTTTTGTTGAACCGATATCTATAGCTAAAATCGTATCACTCAATTTGTAAGTCCTCTCATATAAACTTCTGTAGGATATTTTTTGTCCAGCATCTTGATGAGGTTCGCTTCAAAGGTCCTGCTTTTTATCTGATTGACAGTTTGTTTTACAAATCCTGTCTTGTTCTCATCCGCCGCAAGGAACTTTTGCTCCATAATTCTGTAAACTACTGCTTTATCCGATACGCTTATAATACCTTTTTCTTTTAAAGATGTAAAGAGTTTTTGTAAAAATTGTAAACTTTCTGCTGAATTTAACGGTTTCAGGTTGTCATTTTTCTCTAAAGTAACAAAATCGGACACGGTTGCATTGCTTTCATCGAGTGTTTTCAATGTTTTTTCCGCAAGTGCCTGCAAAGCTTTTTTCTTTGCCTGCTGGGTATAAAGCCTGGTCACTTCTTCTTTTGCTTCATCAAAGCTCATGGGTGCAGGTTCGATCACTGCTTCTATCTTCACGGTTGCATAGCGATTGCCGACCACTTTTGGTTTCACTATATCACCGCTGTTCTTTGCCAAAATATCTCCCCAGAGGTCTTTGGAAAGTGTGTTGTCGTTGGCAGGAAGTGTGACCGTTTCGGAACTTTCAAGTTTTCCTTTCTTGAATGCAATGTAGGCTTTTTGTGCTGTTTTCTTGCTCTTTTTGATCTTCAGGTCTTTTGCCGCTTTCGCTTTGGCTTCATTGAAAAGAAGCTGTTTCCCTTTTGCATCGGTGTAGTTGAAGGAGTTGGCATCAAAGAATGTTTTGATCTCTTCGTCTGTCACTTTTGTATTTTCCGTCGGTGTCCAGACAATAGAGAGTTTGTACATTCTCGGGGTCATGAAATTCTCTTTTTGGGATTTCCAGAAGGCTTTGAGTGCATTGTCATCGATCGTGACATTGATATCCTTGCTGCTGAGCACTTTGTATTTGAGTTTGTCCGCTGCATTCATTGCTGCGGAGAAAGTCTCTATTTCCAGAGGCAGGGCATCGGTATGGAGCAGTGCCATGGTCTTTTGGATCGTGAGTTCGTCTCTGAGCGTCGCTTCAAAGGTTTTGGCCTTGAGCCGCTGGCTTCTTAAATAGGCATGGTATATCTCTTTGTTGAAAGTACCGTCTTTCTGAAAACCTTTGATGTTTTCCAAAGCATCAGCTACTTCTTTATCCGAGACAATAATACCCATATCCTGTGCAAAATTAAGGAGTTTGGCCTGTACTTCAATTTGAGCGAACGCTTGTTTCACCAATCCCATCTCTTTTGCTTTTTTCTCATCCAGTTTACCCTGCATCATCTCATTGTATCGACTGTAGAGATTGCTGTAGACCATGTTGAGCTGAGGCTGCTTGATCTCGATGTTCCCCACTTTGGCTATATTGCCTGCTTTGGAACCGAAATCATACGTTCCCCATCCTACGAAACCTGCGCCGATAAAGGCGATCGTCGCTACCCATATGGTCCAAACGAGATATTTATTGTGTTTTTGCATCCAACTAATCATATTTTCATCTACCTTCTGCCGAAAAATTTGTATAATATTCTACCGAAATAAGCTTGTGACTAGAACATTTTTCTTTAGGGCACCTCTAATAATAGGTAATACTCACAATGGGTTTTGCAAATGTAAGATTTTGCAAGAGGCTTTCAAGTCTTGGCCATAGCTAAGATGAAGGAAGCACCTTGTGAAAGATTGCGTTTGCAAAGCCCACCCTCTGGGCATTACCAGCTTTCGCCTATGCGTCGTTACTCTTTTTCGACTTAGCTACGGCTAGGCCTTCAAAAGAGTGCCTAGCCTAGACAAAAGCTGGAAATGTTGTGAGTATCACCTATTTTTAGAGATG
>JALSTF010000244.1 GCA_026983895.1 Sulfurovum sp. | reverse complement strand
GAACGGGATCGGCGCACCCCAATAGCGCTGACGGCTCACGCCCCAGTTTCGCAGCTTGTAGTTGGTCGTCCCCTTGCCTTTGCCCTCTTCTTCCATGATATTGATGATCGCGATCTTCGCTTCTTCGTTATCGACACAGCTGAAACGCCCGCTGTCCATCAGCGTGCCCTGTCCGGTATAGGGAAGCTCCCCGTCCCCTTCGATCACACACTTGATCGGCAGACCATACTGCGTAGCGAACTCAAAATCCCGTTCGTCATGCGCCGGTACCGCCATCACTGCACCGCCACCATAGCTTGCCAGGACGAAATTGGCCGTCCAGACAGGGATCTCCTCCCCCGTCAGCGGGTGGATGACAGTGATACCCAGCGGATAGCCTTCTTTCCCCTGCTGTGCGCGCTCCACTTCGGTCATATTTCCGATGGCTATGATCTTTTCTGCAACTTCGTCATCCAGCAATCCATGTTCGACAAGGTATTTGGTGATGGGGTGTTCTGCCGCCAGTGCCGAATAGGTCACGCCGTAAATGGTATCAGGACGGGTGGTGAAGACTTTGTAGCCGTCGAATTTTCCGCCCAGCTTCTCTTTACTTGCCTCACTCAGTTTAAAGGTAAATTCCAGTCCCTGGGATTTTCCTATCCAGTTGCGCTGCATCGCGATGACCTGCGAAGGCCATTTCCCTTCCAGCTGTGAAAGATCGTCAAGCAGTTCATCCGCATAAGAGATGATATCCAGATAGTACCCCGGCATCTCTTTGAGTTCTACGGGATTGTCACAGCGCCAGCAGCAACCCTCTTCCACCTGCTCGTTCGCCAGTACCGTATGACAGCTTTCACACCAGTTCACCGTAGTCGATTCACGATACAGCAACCCTTTTTCATACATTTCGATAATGAATTTTTGCTCATGCTTGGTGTAGAGTTCGTCACAGGTCGCGAATTCACGCGTCTTGGAGAAAGAAAGGCCCAGGGAGTTGAGCTCTTTTCGCATGTAGTCAATGTTGCTGTAGGTCCAATCCTTGGGATGCCTTCCATGCTTGATCGCCGCATTTTCCGCAGGCATACCGAAGGCATCCCAGCCGATGGGGTGCAGTACGTTGAAATCCTGTTTTCTGTAATAACGCGCAAAAGCATCGCCGATGGCGTAGTTGCGCACATGCCCCATATGCAGACGTCCGCTGGGGAAAGGGAACATACTCAAAATATATTTTTTCTTCTGTTCATGAGAATCGGAAGGTTCAAAAGCTTCCTCCTCTTCCCATTTTTTCTGCCATTTGGCTTCGATATCGTGCGGGTTGTAACTCATGGTGATTGTCCTGTTATACTTTAAATTGAACGAATTATATCTAATGAATTAGAAATCTTTCACAATGAAATCATTCAGTATGGTTTATTTCTCATTTTTCGATAGGCGCAGCTTATTGAAACGTGTTGCACTGGCGCATATCACCCGACTCGAATCCGCGCGTGAACCACTTGACACGCTGTGCAGAGCTGCCATGGGTAAAAGCATCGGGCCGCACACGTCCGGTCGCTTCTCTCTGCAGGGTATCATCGCCTATGGATGATGCAGCCTGCAGTGCTTCATCGATATCTCCCGGTTCCAGCATATGGAATTTTTTTTGCGCATAATGCCCCCATATACCAGCATAGCAGTCCGCCTGCAGCTCCACCCTTACCTGAAGCGCATTGGATTTTCTGCTGTTGCCGCCCCAGCTTTGTTTGGCACGCTGTACTTTGTCAAGTATCCCCTGGATATCCTGGACATGATGCCCTATCTCATGGGCCAGTACATAAGCCTGTGCAAAATCTCCCGGCGCATTGTGGCGTTTTGCCAATTCATCGAAAAAGCCAAGATCCAGATAGACCTTTTTGTCCACCGGGCAGTAGAAAGGTCCCATCTGTGATTGGGCTCCGCCGCAGCCGCTCTGAGTATAACCGCGGTAAAGGACCATCGTCGGTTCAGTATAACGTATACCATACTGTCTCAGTATATCTGTCCATACATCTTCCGTACTTTTAAGGACTTTCTTGATGAAAACAGCACGTTTTTCATCCTCTGCTTTGTTAACGGGATGGGAAGAAGTACCGCCCATGCCAAGGAGTGAGAGCGGGTTGTAGCCCATCAGATAGGCTGCTACACCGGCACCAATGATCAGCCATCCGAATTTGGATCGCAGCAGCGGCCTGATGATCGGCCAGAGCATCACCATGGTCCGCATATCGACACCCCCGCCTCTGCCGGTACTGGCGCGACGGTCCTCTACATGACGGCTTTCCTCTTCATTATCCATTCTCATTGTCAACACCTTGGTATAATTTTCTCATGCATAGTTTGGGGTCAATTATACCAATCAAAAGTAAAATTTAACTACAATAGGGGATTGAAAAATGAGGAGAGCACTGTGTCCCTGGCCTTAGCGAGAAAATACCGTCCTGCCACTTTTGACGATCTTATCGGGCAGGATGCCGTCTCTCAGACACTCTCTCTTGCACTCGACGGCAACCGGCTCTCCCACGCCTATCTCTTCTCCGGGCTGAGGGGAAGCGGAAAGACTTCCACCGCACGTATCTTTGCCAAAGCGCTGCTGTGTGAAAAGGGTCCCGGCTCCCATCCGTGCGGGGAGTGTGACCACTGCAAAATGGCGGCAGAGAACCGCCATATGGACATCATCGAGATGGATGCGGCAAGCAACCGCGGGATTGACGATATCAAGGACCTCATCGAACATACCAAATACAAACCAAGCTCCGCCCGCTACAAGATATTCATCATAGACGAAGTCCATATGCTGACCACACAAGCCTTTAATGCGCTGCTTAAAACACTTGAAGAACCGCCTGATTTCGTCAAGTTCATCCTGGCCACGACCGACCCGCTGAAACTGCCGGCGACCATCCTTTCGCGTACGCAGCACTTCCGGTTCAAAAAGATCCCACAGAATCTGGTCCTCAGCCACCTTGAACACATATTGAACCTTGAAACTATCGGATATGAAAAAGAAGCGCTCGATATCATCGCGCGTTCGGGTGCCGGCAGTCTCAGAGACTCCCTGACGCTGCTCGACCAGGCCATCGTCTACTCAAAGAATTTCGTGGATGTGCCGACCGTAACTGGCATGCTCGGTATCATCGAACCCAGTCTGCTTGAAACGCTGCTGAACCATATTCTAAAGCGGGATGTTGACAGTATCCTCGCATTCATCGATCTGGCATCCGACTACGAAGCAGAGATGATACTTGATGAACTGACCCTCTATCTTAAAGAACTTCTTCTTTCCGGCAGCGGAACACTCAACCCTATGATCATCGAACGTTTTTTCCGTGTCATTGCCGAATCAAAACATCTTCTTTCCCTGGGAAGTGATGGGGAATTCGTACTTTCCCTTACCCTTTTCAAAATGATGGAAGCTCTGGATATCAAAGATATAGATACGATGATACGCGGTCTGGAAAAAGAGCTGAAAGGGGTAGAAGTCAGTGAGATCATGGTTTCCACGCCGGTCCCGGACCTCTCCGCCCCCAAAGAGGTCATCACCATCACTGAAGACGAGATCATCGCGTCGATGCCGGAAAAAAGTACTGAGAAGGAAACCGGGAGCCGTGAGCACATAGAACCCTCCAAAGAGGCTGCCGTAACCCAGGCAGAGAACACAGAAAGCAGTTCTATAGAAACGAAAGAAGAAGTTTCTTCTGAAACCGCAGTGCCCTCTTCCAACCCTAAAGCTGAAGAAACAGAACACACTGTCCAAACGGTAAAAAAAGAACATACAGAAACATCCCCCTCCCCTCTCAACGCTAACAAGTTCAAAGAACTTGTTTCCAGGATCTACGACCGTGATTACGATCTTGGAAAATGTTTTGAACAAAATATCGAATTTGAAAGCTTTGCGGACAATAAATTGACATGGCATTCCGCTGCGGACGGAGATGACAAGAAAATGCTCATCAACCAGTGGGGGCTCATACATATGTTCGTCAAAGAACTCTTCGGTTTTGAGACGAAGATCGTCAACATCGCCAAAAAAAAAACTGACGTAGCGGACAATCCTCCACAAGCCCCCACGGCAGAGGTATCCGCCGCTGATACAGAAAAATCTTCCTCTCCCCATAACGATGCCGACAGCGGCTCGATGATCGAAGAGCTGGAAATGAAAAGCTCCTGTATCGCTCCGGAGGCCGGTGATACCGAAGCGGCAAAAGAGAAAGACCCTTCTGTCCTTTTGGAAGAGCCGATGGTCAAAGCGGCGATGGAGCTTCTGAACCCCAAAAAAGTGCGCATTAAGAGGAATGTTTGAATATGTGCAGTGGGTGAACCCACCCTACCCGATCCATGCCTGGGTCACGATCTTCGGCTTCTCGTCATAAATCCTGATCTTTTCGGCATCTACACAGCGGCCCTCGTCATCCAGCTCAAAAACGATCATTTGAAAAAGTGCGCTGCACTTGTCCGGTATATCGAAATGTCCGCCAAGGCCTGTCAAAAAACGCTTTATCGGTACACTGCTCTCCATACCGATCACCCCGTCCCTGCATCCTGTCAGGCCGACATCGGTGACATAGCAGCACCCTTCGATGATCTGCAGATCGTCCGTACCCACATGGGTATGGGTCCCAAGGATGGCCGATACCTCCTTTTTGAGCATATGCAGCAAAGCTTGTTTCTCGCTTGAAGCTTCCGCATGCATATCAATGACAATATGTTTGACACCCTCTTTTTTGAGTCTCTCCACGACCTCTTTGATCCTGGTAAAAGGATTATCTGCCATCGGCATTGTATAATGCCCCATCAGATTGACCACTGCCAGTTCTTTTCCCAAGAGCATCGTTGCGAACACCCCGTTCCCGGGTGTTGCTTCAGGATAATTGACAGGGCGTATCAACGGATGGGTCTCGAACAGGCCGAGTATCTCTTTCTTGTCAAAACTGTGATTTCCGCCGCTCATCATATCGATACCGTAGCCAAGCAGCTCTTCGCAGTTCTTTTGGGTCAGCCCAAACCCGTGTGAGGCATTCTCATAATTGGCAATGGTAAAATCGATGAAATGTTCCTGCTGCAGACGTTTAAGATGGCGCTTGATCATCAAGCGCCCGGGTTTACCGACGATATCTCCAATGAATGCGATCTTCACAGGCTGCCTTTATTGTTTGTGCTGGCGGGGAAACCCACCCTACGCGATTTCTTTGCTTTTTCCTGCGAAAGGAAGCAGCGCAGACGCCCAGGTAAGTCCTCCTCCGAAGGTATCAAGCAGCATCAATTCCCCGCTTTTCAACCTCCCGGACTCCCAGATATCATTGATAGCCATCGGTATGGAAGCAGCCGAAGTATTGCCGTACTTGTGCACGGTGACCACAACCTGCTCCTCTTTCATTTTCAATGCATCGCCCACTGCTTTGATAATACGGTAATTCGCCTGATGCGGAATGAAATGCGGGATAGATTCTGATGGTATCTCATTTTTTTTCAGGATCTCTTTGACATCTTTTGTCAGTGTTTTAACGGCAAGTTTGAAGGTTTCGTTCCCTTTCATTTGTACAAAGTTGAGCCCTTCGTCAATAACCCTTTGGCTTACGGGATTGATCGATCCCGGTGCCGGTGTCACAAGGAAGTCCGCATAAGAACCATCGGCACTTGCATGTATGTCTATAAAGGCTTCTTCCCTGTTTTCCGTAGCGGAGATCACTGCCGCCCCCGCACCGTCACCAAAAAGAATACAGGTACTTCTGTCCGTATAATCCACGATAGAAGAGAATTTTTCTGCACCTATGAGCAGAATATTTTTCTTCATACCCGACTCGATGAATGCTTTGGCCAGAGAAAGCAGATAGACAAAACCGCTGCATGCCGCGGAAATATCAAAGGCCTGGACATTATGGATACCAAGCTTGTCGGAAATGATACAGGCCGTCGAAGGCATATTGAAATAATCCGGTGTGACTGTGGCACACAGTACAAGATCGATCTCTTCTTTTTTCAGGCCTGCACGTTCTATCGCGAGTTCTGCCGCCTTTGTACCCATATCACTGGTCACTTCGTCATCTGCTGCAATGTGCCTCTCTTTAATACCTGTACGTTTAACGATCCATTCATCGGTCGTATCCACCATCTTCTCGAGATCTTCATTGCTTAATATTTGAGGGGGGACATAGGCTCCGATAGAACGGAAGGAAGCGTAGACTTGTTTAGTTTGCGACATGATTATCCTTAGCAAAATAGTATCTGTATTTTACCATAATATTCTAAGTCGCACCCGCAGGTGCGGTGATGTTTTTGCGGAGTGCTGCATTTCTATTTCGGGATTTGGGTTATTTTTTTTCTGTCAGCAGTTTCTCGATCTCATTGTTGACATCCGACTGCATATAGAGGATCGCCTGGAAAATAGCATTTTTGATCGCTTTGGCATTGGAAGCACCATGTGAAACAATGGCACAGCCGTCCACACCCAGAAGCGGTGCACCGCCATACTCATCCTTGTCCACCTGTCTTTTCATATTGGCAAACACTTTCTTGCGCATCATCAATGCACCGATCTTGGCAGGAAGGGATTTGCGGATATACTGCTTCATCAACGCAAAAACCGTCGTAACGACCCCTTCACTTGTTTTCAAAAGAATATTGCCCGTAAAACCGTCACAGACGACCACATCCACATTCCCGTTAAAAATATCTTTGCCTTCAACATTGCCTATAAATCCGCGAAGATATTTGAGCAGGCCGAAAGCCTCTTTTGTCAGGGCATTCCCCTTGCTC
>JALSTF010000243.1 GCA_026983895.1 Sulfurovum sp. | reverse complement strand
TAAAGGAGGAGAAGCGTAATGGCAGAGAACAATACAACAGTAGCAACACCTGAAGAAACAGTGGCTGAAGGTATGGTAGTAGAGACACCGGAAACGGCAGAAATGTCTGATCAGGGAGAGAGTAAAGCGGCTGCAAAAGGCAAGAAACATATTATTGTTGATCCGATCACAAGGATCGAAGGCCACTTGCGTATCGAAGCGGTGATCGATGAAAACAACAAGATCGTCGATGCCTGGAGCTCTTCAACAATGTTCAGAGGGATCGAAACGATCGTCAAAGACAGAGACCCCAGAGATGTAGGTCTGATGACGATGCGTATTTGCGGTGTCTGTACGGGAACACATTATCAAAGAAGTATCGAAGCGGTAGAAGATGCCTTCAACATTACGATTCCGAAAAATGCCAGACTGGTCAGGAACCTGATACAGGGGGCACTCTATGTGCATGACCACCTGGTTCACTTCTATCATTTGCATGCACTTGATTTTGTCGATGTGGTTGCCGCGACAAAAGCAGATCCAGTGGCTGCGGCTGCGGAAGCACAGAAGTGGGCAAATGTGGCTGGACACAAACCTTCTATTTCGGGTGCAGCGGACTTCAAAGCAGTACAGGACCGCATTATAAAATTTGTGAAAGAAGGCAGACTGGGAATTTTCGGCAACGGGTATTGGGGTAACAAAAGTTACAAGCTGACACCGGAACAGAATCTTATAGGTGTGGCACATTACCTTAAAGCTTTGGATGTACAAAGAAATATGGCGAAGATGCAGGCAATATTCGGCGGAAAGAATCCTCATCCACAGTCTATCGTGGTCGGAGGGGTGACCTGTGTACAGGATATTCAGAATCCTGCACGGATTGCTTTATTCAAGCAGCTTCTTCAGGAAAGTAACGATTTTATCAAAGGGGCCTATCTGCCTGATATCTATATGGCAGGTACGATGTACGCCAAAGAAGCGACAGACGGCTCTGCCACTTTCCATGCAAGCAAGCATAAAGGTGCGCTTGGCAAGGAAATAGGAGGAACCGGTGGAGGTCTGCTTTCCTATATGACCTATGGTGACTTCAGGCTGGACGATACCGGTTTCTACAAGGCTGAAATGTTCTTTAAACGCGGTGTTGTACTCGATGGAGACATTTCCAAAGTGCTTGAACTGGATGAAGAGAAGATCACCGAAGACGTGACACATGCATGGTACGAGGGAAGCGGTGCTCCTCAGCATCCGTATAACGGAACGACAGACCCCAAATATACAGGCCTTGCAAAAAAAGCAGATGGTTACGCTTACCTCAAAACAGATGAAAAGTATTCATGGATCAAGTCACCGCTTTATGACGGCAGAAAAGTTGAGGTCGGACCGCTGGCAAGGGTCGTAGTCGGTTATGTGTCCGGAGATGGGCGTACGAAAAAATATGCTGGAAACTTCCTCAAGCGTTCAGGGCTGCCATTGACGGTACTCTTCTCTACCGTGGGAAGAACGGCAGCTAGGGCGATCGAGACTGAGATGATCGGAGATGCTATGGTTGGATGGGTCGATGAATTGGCAAAAAATGCCGCTTCGGGTGACTTAAGTACCTGGACCGAGTTTGATTTCGATGTGGTCGCCAAAGATACCAAAGGCCGGGGTATGGCGGAAGCACCCAGAGGGGCACTCGGACACTGGATGAGAATAAAAGACGGCAAGGTGGCTAATTTTCAGGCTATCGTTCCATCGACATGGAATGCAGGACCAAGGGGGCCGAACGGTGAAATAGGTGCTTACGAAGCTGCCCTCATCGGTACAAAAGTCTCCAATCCTGATGAGCCGCTTGAGATCATCAGAACAGTCCACAGTTTTGACCCGTGTATTGCCTGTGCGGTACATGTGGTCGATACGAAAGGTAAGGAATTGGCTACATACAAAGTTGATCCTACCTGCGCATTCTAAAGGAGGCGATTATGTCTAAAACAGGATATAAACAAGTCAAACGGATGACAGCTTTTATGCGGATCAATCACTGGGTGGTTGCTTTCTCTATGGTTGCTGCAGTCATCACGGGTCTTTATATCGGTCATCCCTACTATCAGACCTTCATTGCAGATCCGGCGGTAGACAAATACGTAATGGCATGGAACAGATGGGTTCATTTCATGGTGGCGATCATCTTTGATGTGAGCAGTATTGTGGTAGCCTATCTGTACTTCTTTTCAAGATTTGAAAAGCCATATAAAAAATTGATACCCACATGGAGAAATATTAAAGAATTCGGAGCCGTTTTCATAAACCTTTTGACTTTGAACAGGGTCAAGAAGTTTGATTCTTCGCATGCAGACAGTTTCAATGCGGTATTTTTCTTTATTTTTCACCTGCTGTTGCTGTGGATGCTGTTAAGCGGACTCCAAATGTATGTACAGGGGCTTGAATCTGGGATAAGCAGTATCGGTGCATGGTGGCCGGCAATGTTGCATCTGGCAACAGACTGGACTTTGCCTGTAAGTTCATGGATCCTTGGTTCAACGGCAACAGGAACCAATGTTATGGATGTACGTATCGTACACCATATTTCTATGTGGCTGATCATCACCTGGGTCGTATTTCACATTTATTATCAGGTATGGAGAACGATCTTCTGGAAAGAGGGTGATATCGCTATCGTTGTCGGGGGAAGCAAATTCGTCAAAGATGAAAAAAAGTAGGGTTGTAGAGTGAAAAAGATAGCGCTTATAGGTATTGGGAACATCATGTTCTATGATGAAGGACTGGGTGCCTACCTTGTCAAATATATTGAAGAGAACTATCACCTTCCTGAGAACCTGTCCGTGATCGAAGGTGGGACACTGGGTTTTACGCTGATGACCTATTATCAGGAGTATGATAAGATCATTGTTGTCGGGACCGGTTCGCATAAAGGTGAGACAGGTACGATCTTTTCCGAATCTGCCCAGGAGGCGATGGAGCACGGTTCCACACGCCAGACCGCCAATGAGGTGGAGATCACCATGATGCTCGAGATCTGCTCTTTCCATGAAGACATGGGCGAAGTACAGCTCATCACGATGGTCCCCGAAGACATCATCGATGTCCGTAACGGTTTGAGCGATACCGTACTTTCGCATATGCCGAAGCTGGTGGATGCAACACTCGAGGAGTTGGAAAGATCGGGCGTAGCACTCAAACGTAAAGAAGCGGATGAAGTTTCTTTTGAGGTGATCGTCGATGCCTATGCCAATCCGACCGCACCGAGAATTTTTTAAAATATACAGTATACAGCCAGAACGCAAAAGTCCTTTTTAAATTCGAAAAAAACACTTTCATGCACCTCCTTATTATGCATTGTCCTGTGTTCTGGTTGTATAGTGTATATCTATATGAAGGAATCCCATGTATTTTATCTTTGAGATAGTATTCTCCTCAAACAAAATGTATATAGCCGATCTGATACGGGCCTATGCAAAAGAGACACAGATCGAAGCGGATGTCCTGCAGACAGAGGAGAAGATCCTGCTTGTGATGAATCAAGAGGATGCAAAGCTCGAATCTTTTCTAAAAGGTCTTGAAGAGGTGCTCCCCGCATCGCTCTTCATGGGCAGGAGCAGACATTATTTTTCTGATAAGAAACCGGCACTGATACCCGCTTCAAGTATGCGTCTGCCGGTGAACATCGCTCCCTGTCCCAGCTGCCAGAAAGAGATGTTCGATGTCAGTTCGCGCCGTTACTACTACCCTTTTACATCGTGCAACCATTGCGGATCACAACATCCTTTTGTAACGCAGTATCCTTATGAACGTGCCCATACAACCATGAAATTCCTTACACCTTGTGAAGACTGTGTTTCTGAAGCAAAATCCAATGCGCTTCGTCTGGATTATCCGCTGATCTCCTGCATCGAGTGTGGTATTGCCCTGCGTATGCGTGACAGGGAGAGTGAACACCTGGCATTGACAAAGGGAGATTACCGAAAACTTTTCGAAGTAAGTGCGAGAGCCATTGCTTCAGGAGAGAGTGTACTGATGAAAACAGCACACGGCTACAGAAGGTTCTTCAAGCCCGAAGCGGAAAATGCGGCCTCCACCTCGATACTGCTGATGGCGGATGCCAAAGGTTTCAACGAACACCTGATGATGGTCACGCAGGAATTCAATGCGCTGCTCAGCATCGAACGTCCTCTGCTTAGGGTGGCGACAAAAAGTGATGCGCTTAAAGCCCTGTACGGTGCATCGACACGGGTGAAGTATCCTGATGAGGGGATGACGATGCTGCTTGCAAGGGAGATCCTCAATACCGGTTTGGCGTACATCGCCTATGAGGAGTGTGATGAGGATGAGGAGGCTGATTTCCTGGTAGATTTTGACCTTCCCATCAATACACAGGAAGATACGAAGCTCTTCATCAATCAGGACACGAAACTGTTCGTTTCGGGAGAGCGCATTGTTTTCCCTGCACAGGTACACAGTGAGAAGAACCGGGTCACTGTAGCACATGACCTCGCCTGTGTCAAAGTGGGGGAAGCATCCGTCATTGACTCGGTAGAAGTTTTTGACAGTGTGCAGACGGAAGAGCTGTATCTGCTTGAGAGTGAGGAATTTTCAAGCGGACATGCCAATGAACACCGTTTCGAGCAGTACAAGGCTTCCATGCTTTCTGTTCTGGCCGAACATAATAAAGTAGGCCAGAAGGCGGTCGGTGTGCATTTTGACGGCAGCCTGAATTTCCTTTACTACAACGGAAAACAGGTCATCAATGCCGTACCGGCCATCCCGTTCGAATCCGATCACCTCTGGGAAAAGATCCGTACACTCAGAGAAGGATCGGACAGGCTGGTGGAGAATTACAAAAAAGCCTACCCCGAAACATGGGAGAGACTGGATAACCTTGAAGGCGATATGGACATCTTTGAAGTGACGGCCATCACTCTCGGACTGGAAGATGAGAGCCTCGAAGGGATCTCTTCCGAAGCACTGAGTTTTTTGGGCAAAGGCGGCTTGCAGATAGACACCCGTGTGAAAGACAACAGGTTTGACAATTACGCGTTCCTGACCAGTATTATGAGTTATCAGCTCGGCGATGTGGAGAACAGCTATATGTGCTACAGCATCTATGAGTCGTTCGGTGACTACATCGGGGAGATCGTACCACAGCTGGTGGAGAAGACGGGTACGCGTACGGTTGTGCTTACAGGAGAAACATTCGCGAACCAGTCACTCTATGGTAGAATACAGAGAACAGTGGGGCAGTATAAGCCTCTGATGAACAAAAACTTTCCTATCGGGAAAGAGAATGCGGTCTATGGAGCGCTCTATATATAAGCAAGGAGTGAGACGTGGGTAGTGTGGCTGAAGACCAGGCGTACCGTTGAAGCATACATATAAAATACTTGTCAGGGGAATGGTCCAGGGGGTGGGGTTCCGTCCTTTTGTCTACCAGCTTGCGACACAGATGGGGCTGACAGGGACGGTTCACAACGGCACAGAGGGTGTGGATATAGACCTTTGCGTCACCCCTGCGGTACTCGAACAGTTTCTGCATGCGCTTGAGAATGAACTGCCTCCGCTTGCTTCCATCACGCATATCGAGACTGCACTTTCCAGGCCGCAGCACTTCGATGATTTTTGTATCCTCTCTTCGGATGCCGAGGGTGAACATACCGTAGGTATACCGCCCGATGTCGCTGTCTGCACCGAGTGTGAAAAAGAACTCTTCGACCCCGCCAACCGCCGCTTCGGCTATCCTTTCATTACCTGTACCCACTGCGGGGTACGCTACTCCATCATCTACGACCTTCCCTATGACCGGAAGAACACGTCGATGAAATTCTTTCAAATGTGCGATGCCTGTGAAAAGGAGTATACCGATCCGCTGGACAGGCGTTACCATGCACAGCCGATAGGGTGCTGGGAGTGCGGACCTGCTCTCTCTTTATTGGACAGTGTAGGGGTACCCCTCGTGGGTACCCAAAAAGCACTGATCGAAAAAACAGTGCAGCTTCTTTCGGAGGGGAAGATCCTGGCTGTCAAGGGGGTCGGCGGGTACCATTTGATGTGTGATGCGACCAATGAAGCAACAGTGGCGACACTGCGCAAGAGGAAGCGCAGGCCTTCGAAGCCTTTTGCGGTGATGGTGAAGGATGTGGAGATGGCGAGAACACTGGCGGATATCGGTGAGCAGGAAGAAGCGATGCTGCGTTCCAAAGAACGGCCAGTTGTCCTTCTCAACGCTCAGCGCTCAACGCTCAGCGCTTATGTTTCTCCAGGCCTTACGCGCATCGGGCTTTTCCTGCCCTACACGCCCCTGCACCTTCTGCTGCTGCATAGACTTGACCGCCCCCTGGTCGCCACGTCCGCCAATATGACCGATGAGCCCATCTGTACCGACAGGGAGTCGCTGGAGAGGCTTGAGGGGGTGTATGACTGCATACTCGACCACGACAGGCAGATCGTCAACGGTGTGGACGATTCGGTGGTGATGATGGTGAAAGGGCAGGCACTCCTGTTGCGCCGTGCACGCGGGTATGCACCTGTCAGTGTGAAACCGCCTTTTTCATTGCCAAAGAGAGTGCTTGCCATGGGGGCGAACCAGAAGAGTACGGTGGCCATCGGTTTTGATGACCAGGTGATCCTGTCACCGCATATCGGTGACCTGGACAGCATCGCTTCGGTGGCATACTACAAAAAGAATGTCGAGACCCTTGAGCGTATCTACGATTTCAAACCCGAAGTGATCGTCCACGACAAACACCCCAACTACGAATCAACAAAGCTTGCTTTGTCACTCAGCGCTCAGCGCTCAGCGCTCAACGCTATTTCCGTACAGCACCACTATGCGCATATACTTG
>JALSTF010000242.1 GCA_026983895.1 Sulfurovum sp. | reverse complement strand
ACCAGAGGAACATCAGGTAGTCCACGAAAGTTTCCACAATACCCAGTTTCTCTTTGGCCACTGCATAATTGGCAGCGACCATATATCGACCCGCAGGCATCAATACAGGATCTTTTCGTTTTTCACTGTTGATATAGCCTATCTGCATAAAAGAGATATAGAGTTTAAGTAAAATATAGAAAGAATAGAGTGCCACAATGATCTCAAGCATGATTTTTCCTTATGGGCACCTCTAAAAATAGGTGATACTCACAACATTACCTATTATTAGAGTTGCCCTTATGTTTTTAGGGAATATAGCATTATGAACTTTAGCAAGCCTTAAAAAACGCTCTATAGGATATAATTACGGCAACAATTGACAAGTGGCGATGTAACGGTATTTGATACTATCGTCCAAAGGACCGGTGTGGCACTTATAGACCTCTTCAATATCAAAAAACAGTACGACATCAAACTTTTGCTCGATGATGTGGATTTTCATCTCAATGAAGGAGAAAGGGTCGCCATCGTCGGACCCAACGGCTGCGGAAAATCCACCCTGATGAAGATCGTACAAGGCATAGAAGAGCCCACAGAGGGAAAACGTGTCGTCAACAATGCCGTGCAGGTAGAGATGCTCGCTCAGCAGCCGCGTTTTGATACCTCACTGACGGTCAGGGATGCCATTCTCAATGAGCTCAGCGAACTGAGAGAAGCACAGGAAGCACATGCCGCACTGAGTCTGAAAGTCGCGGAAGATTTTGAGAACAGCGACCTTCTGACGAAACTTGAGCACATTACCGCATTTCTCGACCACCACAATGCCTGGAACCTTGATGACAAGATAGAGCGTGTATTGCAGGAATTCAAACTCAAAGCGTATGAACACCGCCTCGTTGTCTCCCTTTCCGGAGGAGAACAGCGCCGCGTGGCACTCGCTTCTCTCATTTTGAAAAAACCGGATGTACTCCTGCTGGATGAACCGACCAACCACCTTGATGTCTACATGGTAGAGTTTCTTGAGGATATTTTGCTCAAAGAAAAATTCACCCTGCTCTTCATCTCCCACGACAGGCACTTCATCGATACCATAGCCACACGTGTCATTGAAGTGGACAACCAGCAGCTTGTCTCCTACAAAGGCGGATACCGTGCCTACCTCGAACTCAAAGAGGAACGCATGAAATCCCTTGCAAAAACCCATGACACACTGATGAAATTACTCAAAAGAGAGGAAGAGTGGCTGGGTAAAAGTGTCCGCGCCAGAGAAAAACGCAACCAGGGACGCAAAGCAAGGGTCTTTGCACTCCGTGAGCAGGCCAAGAAAAACCCTACCCTTATACGCAAGATGCAGATAGAGCTTGAACGGGAGAAAAAAAGCTGGAAAGGCGAAAAAGGACTGAGCAAACGGAAAATGCTTTTTGAAGTGGAGCATTTGCGTTACAGCATCGCTGACAAACAGCTCATAGAGGACTTTTCCACACGTATCCTCCAGCGTGACAAGATCGCTATTGTAGGCATCAACGGAGCCGGAAAATCTACCCTGCTCAAACTTTTGCTCGGCCGAATCAAGGCAGATGCCGGCACGATCGAGAAAGGCGATTTTTCGATTGGTTATTTTGACCAGCACAGAGAGATGCTCAATGACGAACACACCATTATGGAAACCTTCTGTCCAAATGGTGGGGACAGTGTCAGTGTACAGGGACATAACATGCACGTCTTTGCCTACCTCAAATCTTTCCTCTTCCCCGAAGAGTACCTCACCAAAAAAGTAGGGCAGCTCAGCGGCGGAGAGAAGAACCGTGTCGCTCTGGCACTGCTTTTTACCAAAGAGGTTGAATGCCTCATCCTCGATGAACCGACCAATGACCTGGATATCCCTACTATCACCATCCTTGAAGAGAAACTCATCTCCTTCCCGGGGGCGGTACTTTTCGTCTCGCATGACCGCTACTTCATCGACAAGATCGCGTCCAAACTCTTCATTTTTAAAGGCAACGGCATCGTGGAAGAGTCCTATCAGAGCTATACCGAATATCTTGAGATCGAAAAAGAGATCAAAGAACTCTCAGTCATGGAGGGTGAGCTCAAAACCGTTACGACCACAGAGCATGCAAAAACAAAAGAGAGAAAGCAGACCAAACTCAGCTACAAAGACCAAAGAGATTTTGACACCCTGCCCGATGAAATAGAAGCACTCGAAACGGAGATAGAAGCACTCAACCATTGCCTCGGCGATCCGGAGTGTTATCAAGAGAAAGGTCTGGCCGTACTCAGTGAAAAACTCTCAGAACTCGAAGCAACTTATGAAGCAAAAAGTGAACACTATCTGGAACTTTTGGAGCGGGTGGAGTCTTTTGAAGCGTAAAGAATGCTCCACACCCCAATAGCAGCGGGAGCAAAGCCTTCCGGCTCTGTCACACTCTCAAAGCCTTGATATACACCCTTTTAGGTGCAGGATACCCTTCCACCGTCTTCTCCGGATCGTCAGGGTCGAGGAAATCCTCCAGGCTCTGTGTATCGATCCATTCTGTTTTCCGCTGTTCGTTCAGATCTGTCTTTTTGATCTCCAAAACCTCAACCGAGCTGAAGCCGGCACGCAGGCACCAGTTCTCCAAGGCTTTCACGGTAGGGACAAAATAGATATTGGGAATCTTGGAGTACCGTTCTCTGGGTGTCAGACACATTTCCTCTTCTCCCTCTATCATGAAGGTGTCGAGTATGAGTTCACCGCCCTTGTTCAGCCCTTTGAAAAGCGATTTGAGCATCGCTACAGGGTCGGAACGGTGGTAGAGCACACCCAGACAGAAGAGTGTGTCGAATGTGTGTTCATAAAATTCCACATGTTCCACACCAAGCAATTCGTACACAATGCCGCTTTTTATGAAATGGTCAAGAAACTGAAATTGAGAATAGTAGATGGCAGAGGGGTCGAAACCTATCAGTTTTTCTGGTTTCTGAGAGAGCATGCGAAAAAGATAATAACCGTTATTGCAGCCAATGTCTCCTACGATCTTGCCTTTCAGGTCAAAATGGGGTTCAAGGAGGTTGTACTTGATCTGGCTCTGCCATTCTGAATCGATAAAGAGATCATTAATGCGAAAAGGGCCCTTTCTCCAAGGCTTCATCTGTTTTGCAGTCTGTTCGATGGCGGCAGCATCTTCCTCTGAGAGATCCGCGATCTGAATATCGACAACATCTCCCAACTCTACGCTGACACGATCATATGTCGGCAGTGCAGCGATCGCTTCCTGGAACGGACGGATATTTTTCCAGGTCAGCCATTTTCGGCGCTCCTGGCGGAGAGTATCGAGATCCATCTATTTTTTGACGTAAGCACGTATGATCTTCTGATCGAATATCGGCCGGTCTCCCGCAGAAGTAGAGACATTCTCGATCTTCTTGACCACTTTCTTTCCTTTAATGACTTCACCAAAGATCGTATATCCGCCGTTAAGATGCGGTGTCGGTACGGTCGTAATGAAGAACTGGCTTCCGTTTGTATTGGGCCCGTGATTCGCCATGGCAAGAAGGAATGGCCGGTCAAAGGTCAGATTTGGTGCATATTCATTCTTAAACTCTTTATGCCAGATAGACTCTCCCCCTCTTCCCGTACCGGTCGGATCACCGCCCTGGATCATGAATCCTTTAATGACACGGTGGAAGATCAGCCCGTTGTAATAGCCCTGCTTTACATGGGTCACAAAATTCTCTACGGCCAGAGGCGCAGCCTTGGGAAAGAGTTTCAGCTCGATTTTGCCTACATTCGTATCAAGTACTACAATGGTCGCTTTTTTTCCGGCGGCAGAAAGTGTCACACCGCAGACAAGCAACAAACTTAAAATAATCTTTTTGAACATACGTTTACCTTTTTTATGATTTTAGGGCACCTCTAATAATAGGTGCCCTTTATTGACTGTTTACGCAGGGATCACGTCGTTAGCGCATTTATCTATACGCAGCTCTTTGAGCAAAAGTTCGAAGAACTCTCCGCTGTCTCTTTGCACATCATCGTTGAACTCAACATAAAGAGACTGTTTCTTTTCATGATGGTCTTTTGAATTGTCGAAAATATGCGGTTGCATTTTTGTCAGTTTCGTGATCTTTTCAATGGCCGTCTCTATCTCTTCTCTCAGCGCTTCTGTTCCTTCAAATACCAGACTCAACCCGGCATAACACTCTTCCATTCTTACATTCGCGACGATCTCTTCACATCTGTCCACTGTTTTACCTTTTTATTCATAGTATGGGCACTTTGTCCCTTTTAAAATTATAACGCTTTTATCATTTTATTTTGCATAACTTTTTATGCTGTGTTTTTGCTATGCCGGCCTGCTATTTGGCCATACTGACCGCCCTGGTCTCGCGAATGACATTCACTTTGATCTCACCGGGGAACTGTACCTGTTTGGACACTTCTTGGGCGATCTCTTTGCTTAAAAGCACGGCTTCATTGTCACTCATTTTTTGCGCATTGACAAAAACACGTATCTCTCTTCCCGCATTGATAGCATACGCTTTTTCCACATACTCTTTGGAAGCTGCGATCTCTTCGATCTCCCTGACTCTTTTCGTAAAACTTTCCAGAACCTCCCGTCTTGCACCCGGGCGTGCGGCACTGAGGGTATCGGCAGCGCATACAGCAGCACTCTCCACCGAGTCAGGTTCTTCCTGACCATGGTGTGCATAAATGGCATTGACAACGGTAGGATGTTCCTTGTATCGGCGGCATAATTCTGCCCCGATCTCTACATGCGATCCGCCCATATCCTGTGTCAGCGCTTTGCCTATGTCATGAAGCAATCCTGCACGCAGGGCCAGTTTCTCGTCTCCACCCATTTCCGCTGCCATCACACGTGCCAGTTTGGCCACTTCCAGTGTATGTGCCAGCGCATTCTGGCCATAACTCGCACGGTATTTCAAACGGCCAAGCAGTTTGACCAGCTCTTCATGCATAGGGAAAAGTCCCAGATCGATGAGAATGTTCTCTCCCTCTTCATACGTTCTCTGCTCAAACTCTTTCTCCACTTTCTCGTGCACCTCTTCGATCCGTCCGGGATGAATACGGCCGTCTTCTATCAGTATTTCGATCACACGCGTGGCGATGGCCCTTCGGTAAAGGTTGAACGAACTGACAAGAATGACCCCCGGTGTCTCATCGATGACGATATCCACACCAAGCAGCATTTCAAGTGCTTTGATGTTGCGCCCTTCCTTTCCGATGATCCGCCCTTTATGCTCGTCGCTGGGAAGCGTGACAAGATTGATGAGCCTTTCACCGGCAAATTCTCCTGCATAGCGTGTTGTTGCCTGCGCAAGAATATAGTGGGCCTTTTTTTCGCCCTCTTCTTTGGCGATCCGTTCATATTTACGGACGATCGAGGCGATCTCCGCCCTGCTCCGCTCTTCTGTCTTTTCCAGAATATACGCTTTGGCCTCTTCCTGGGTCAAAGAAGCGGTATTCTGCAGTTTGGCGACCGCTTCTTCTATCTTGGCCTGTTTTTTTGCTTCCAGTTTTTCCAGATCCGCTTCTTTTTCCAAAAGCCTGTTCTCAAAGAACAGAAGCTTCTCCTCTTCTTTTTTAAGGCTTTTGCGTTCCAGCATCAAGACACGGTTGCGTTCTTCAAGCTTTGCCATCTTTTCCTGGAATGCAGCTTCCTGCTCCAACGCTTTTGTCTTCGCCTTCATCTGGGCTTCCTGAAGCAGAAGCTCTGCCTCATGGCTGATGGCTTTCGCTTTCGCTTTTGCCTCCAGCTCCAAATGTACGAATCTTTTTCGGGTACTGCTTTTGACCCACAGGTAACACAACCCTGCCCCCAGAGCCGCTCCGGCCAATCCCGAAACACTTGTGAATGTTCCTACCATTTTTCTTTCCTTTATTGCAAGAAAAAGAAACATAGATATATGCAAAATAACCGTTTTCTCATCGATATTTATGGTATGATGATCCTGTCCGCCTTGACATCATGACTGTCTGTCACGATCTTGCTGCTAAAGCACAATTTTCGTGCCACAAATACGGTGAACCCTATATTTTTCATCTCTTTTTCAAAAAATCTGTCATACATACCTTTTCCAAACCCCACGCGCCTGTGCGTAAGGTCCACTCCTACCATCGGTACAATCGCTATATCTATTTTTTTATTTCTATACTGTATTGAATTCTTTGGTTCTTTTATTCCGAACCGCTTTGTTATCAGCGGATATCTGTATTTTACCAACCTAAAACTTTTACCTTCCATAAAGGGTACATAAAGCGTGCGCCCTTCTCGTCTCAGCACCCGTATGAGCGGATAAAGATCGACTTCCATAGCAAGGGGGAGATAGAGCATGATCGAACGTGCATTCCTTTCCACGATCCATTGATGCAGTACGGCAAGTACCTTTCTGTCTTTTGCATAGACCCTGCTCTGTGCAGCTTTTTTAAGCTGTTCCAGGCATCGTTTGCGAAACTTCTCTTTGCTTTTGTGCGGTTCCATAACTTCCATATTAGCGCTCTTTTGGTATAATATTCTATATTATAGCCAAGGAATCATGTGTGATACGAACCAAACTTCTGCTTTTAAGCTTTATGCTGTTGTTCTCTGCGGGATGCAGTGACAAAAAAGAACAGAAAAAGGCGATCCCGGCCAAAGCATGTGCCGCACCGGAAGAAAAGAACTGTACAGCAGGGCATACCCAAAACAATGCCGAACTCGCCGCAATGCTTGAAAGTGCCACGATCCTTAAAAGCGTCAAAGACGAAACACACGGTATTCTTGTATACGACAATCATTTCATCATTCATGATGCCAAACAGCCGATACTGCTGCTCAATTTTTTCAGTACCTGGTGTCCCCCCTGCCGCGGGCAGATCCCCTATTTTGAAGATCTGCAGAAAAAGTATCCCAAAGCACTTTTCATTGCCGGGATACTTGTCAATGACGATATCAACGCTACAGCATTGAAAAGATTCTATGAAACCTACCATATCCATTATTTCGTCTCCAATGACAGTGAGAATGCCTATGTGGCCGAGAAAGTTTCTGAAGCACTGAAGCTCGATGCGAACTTTACGCTTCCGCTG
>JALSTF010000241.1 GCA_026983895.1 Sulfurovum sp. | reverse complement strand
ATTTTCTGCACTACCTGGTTTTTGGTCCCCTCTTTGATCTGTTTTTCAAGGGTTTCAATGGTATGTCTCAGAGAAAGTATCTCTTTTTCATCTTCATGCATTTTCGCAGTGTACTTATGTTCATTCTCCGCATTCACCCGGCGAAGGAATGTAATCTTTTCGTCCTTTTGGGAAAGTTCTTCTGCCTGCTTTCTCGTTTTATTTCCCAGAACCGCCGCTATGATCGCCATAACAACAAAAGCCAATACCAATAGCGGCACAGTATCCAAATAAGCACTGAAACTGTTATCTGCCGCTTCAAGCAGTGTACTGAAGAACACTCCTGCAAGTAACCATACTCTCATGATCTTTTATCCTTTTTTTAATTTTATCCCCATTATCCTGCCAGCATTTTGTAAAGCATGATCAGCAGAATAAAGGTGTACATGACCACAATAAAGCGTTTATGATGGTGGCTGCTGACATATTCTTTAAAATGGATGCCTATGTAGACTCCCAGCAGCGAAGCGATACCGACAATAAGGCCGTTATGCAGATCGATCGTACCATGGAGGTAGCGTCCTGTAAAACCTGCGATGGAAGAGAATACGACAAAGAACAACCCTGCACTGACCGCTTTTTTGACCGGATAATGCAAAAGCCCGGAAAGGAGAGGAATAAGAATGATCGCTCCCCCGACACCGATACTGATAGCGATGATACCGATACCGACACCAATGACAAAAAGAAGCCAGGCAGGAAGCGTACGTTCGATCACATGTACTTCACGCACCCCGTCTGTTGCCATACGATAGATGGCGAAGGAAACAAAGATGACAAAAACTGACTGCAGCAGAATATCAGGCAGACTTTCTGTCAAATATCCGCTCAAATATCCTCCAACTGCACCTCCAAGCCCTACGAACAGTCCTTCGCCGAGCTTGAGGCTTCCTTTGCGGACATTCAGGTAGGAGCCGTAGATAGAACTGAAGACCATCTGCATGATGGAGATGCCGACAGCCTGCTTCATGTCAAAGCCCAAAAGCAGAAGTACGGGTACCAGTACCGTACCGCCTCCAATACCGAAAAAGCCCGAAAGCGCACCGATAATGACACCAAGAAGAGAGAGTTCTATCAGCATCGTCTCATCCTACCGGCAGATACATGAACTGCGAGAGGAAAATGATCGTGACTACGAAAGCGAACGGCAGCAGATGGCTTTTGAAGACAAAAGGCTGTATCTTGAAATACACTTGAAGTCCTCCGCGCAATCCAAGCCATATCCCCAGGAAAGCTTTGAGCCCCAGCAGTGTTTGAAACCATGTCAGGCCGTGCGGCCCTATCGGCCCATAAACCTGAGATATAAGATAGAGACCGGTCAATACGGCAACAATAAGGCTTGGAGGTACGACTTTGCGCACATACTTCATAAAAGATTCTCTTATCTTGGCATGCTCTTCTTCAGAGAAAGAACGTTTGATCCGGGTCAAGAAAAGATTGTCCGTAATGAGAAAACCGCCATAAATAAATGCGGCGAACAAGTGTATGGTCTTGATTATAATGAATGTCATACGCTACTGCCTTTGAAAATATGTGAGATTATACCCCACTCTCATAAAAGAACTTCTGAGAAAAAAATGCTTCGACCACTTCCCGCATCTCTTTCGGGTCTTCAATACGGTTGACCCTGTCCCTGAACTGCGATGCCCCTTTGTATCCGGCTTTTGAGTAGGAGTGCAGGTTTTTTCTGAAAATGATCGCACCGTAGATGTCATAGTATGCGATCATTTGATCAAAATGTTCCAGGACGACCTGCTTGATAAGTTCCGAACTTGGAGCATCCATCCCTTCTTTGATCTGTTTGAATATCCATGGTCTGGCCACAGCAGCACGTCCGATCATCACACCATCCGCCCCTGTGTGTTCAAGCACCCATCTTGCTTTTTCAGGTGTCGTGATGTCACCATTGGCGATCACAGGGATGGAAACATTCTCCTTGATCTCTCTTATCGCATCATAGTCAACCGGTGCCTTATAGCGTCCGGAACGTGTCCTTCCATGTACGGCGATATAGTCTGCTCCGCTGGATTCAGCGATCTGTGCGATCTCTATATGGTTTTTCTCATTGAAACCCAAACGCATCTTTACCGATGTATACTCTTTGTTGGAATATTTTTTGATCGTTTCTATCACTTTGCCCATTTGCACGAGATCCGTAAGCAGTGAACTGCCCTGGAGATTATTGACCACCTTGGGTGCAGGGCAGCCGCAGTTCAGATCTATGGCCGTTACTTCTTCTTTTTCATTGATAATTTCTACGGCACGTCTTATCACATCAAGGTCAGATCCGGCGATCTGTATGGAATAAGGATCTTCCAACGGGCTTTTTTCAAGCATTTTATGGGTTTTTTTACTCTTGTGCACCAAGGCATTGGAACTTATCATTTCGCTGACGGTAAGATCGACACCGAATTTTTTGACGACAGAACGGAAGGGAAGGTCAGTAAAACCGGCCAAAGGGGCCAGTGCATACAGAGGTTTTGAAAAGTCTAATGCAGCCATGCAGAAAAAGTCACATACTATTTGCTGCAAATAGTATTGACATTGATAAGCTCTTCGAGTTTGAATTTCTTATGGCTTTTCTTCAACTCGTTAAAGGCTCTGAATTTAAGGAATTCGTGTTCTTCATGCTCATCCAGATAAGCACTTGCTTCATCAAGGAGTTCATAATCAAAGAGCAGGTAAAGATATGCTTCCTGCGCCTTTGGATATTTTTTCTGGTATCCTTTGAAAAGCGCAAGGTTCTGGGTAGGCGAAAATACTTTCTTGGTCACATTGGCGATCTTCACAAAATCTACACAGCTTAACTTCAGCGCATCCACAAAATCATTCAGTATCTCGGCATTCAAGCCCATATCTTCTTCATGTACTGCCCTTGCAAGCATGACATGCAGATTCTCTGCATCAAAGATCTTTGCATATTTGCGTGCTTTGAAGAAAGTCTCTTTGCGTGCAAAAATATCGAGTGCCTGCTTCTGTACCTGCTTGGAGTACTGTGAGGAGGACTTCATCACTTCTTCAACAAATTCAGGGTCTTTTTGCAGACGGTTCACTCTATTCTTCACCAGATATTGATTGCCTTCACTGAAAACTTTGGACATTTTGTTCTCTTTGAGGTCTACATACTCTCCGCTTTTGATCTTGTTGATGAGATTCAGTGCCTTGGAAAGTCTCGGTGCAAGCCCGTCAACCGCATCCAGTACTTCTACGGACGATTTCCCCAAAAGGACTGCTGAACTTTTGAATTCGTCTATAGCATATTTCTGTTCTTTCGGTTCATTGATCAGTGACCAGTAGAGGGCATCTTCAAGCGTAGCAGCATCTTTTTGCCACTTTTTCAATGTAAAATAGCCTTTCAGCGAGTAGAACAGCATATGGATTGCTGTAAAAAGAAGCAAGACACCCATGGGTAATATCATCCAGACTGCAACCGGGAAATTAAAATTGATTCCCATAAATTCCACAATATAATTGTTGGGATTCACTGTGTACGTCAATACGGCTGCAATTCCCATCAATGTCAATGCAGCAAAGATATATAGCCCGAGTCTCATCTTCTATCCTTTTATTGTTGTTCTTTTTCGTTGATCTCCCGGCATGTGATACAGAAACGTGCGAAGTTTTTCACTTCAAGGCGTGCCTTGCCTATCGGTTCTTCGCACATTTCACAAATACCGTAAGTTCCGTTTTTTATTTTATCCAAAGCTAGGTCAATTTCTGCTAATTCTTTACGCTGTTGCATCAAAATCGCACTGTCTACTGCTGTTTCCGCAGATGCAGCTGCATAATCACCTTCATCATTCAGGTCAAGGTTTCTCATCCCGTTCAGTTCAAGGGTCGTACCGGCAAGGTTTTTTTCTATCTGAACGCGTCTGTCCAGCAGTTTATTCTCAAAATATTTCAATTCCTCTTGTGTTAACATTTAACTTCCTATTTATGATATGGGTGATTGTGATTGATCGTCAACCCTCTGAAGATCTGCTCAAGCAACACCACTTTCACCAGTTTATGTGAAAGCGTTATTTTACCAAATGATACGGCGTTATTACATTTACTTAAAAAATCCCTCTCAAAGCCGTATGCACCGCCAATGTAGAAGTTTACGGTCACGCTATCCTTAAGCAATTTTGCAAATTCAAAGCTGTCAACCTCTTTTGAAGAAGGATCCAATGCAATATGCATACCCGAACCCAGATATTTTTCCAATACTTTCGTATAGGATCTCTGTGCCGCTTCAGGAGAGATATCCTGTGCTTTGGCGATCTCTTTGTTAAAAAGTTCTACCACTTCCACTTTGGCAAAGGGTTTGGCTATTTTTTTATAATGTTCTATTAATGGTGCATAAAGTTGGTCTTTGCCCTTTTTATCGATGATGATAACGTTTATTTTCATATTGGACCTCAAAAATTTTGTAATTGTACCTCTTTTTCACTACAATTACAAAAAAAGAATTTTAATTGCACAATCTTATGGAAACCGTTCAGCTTGGTATTTACCATCTGCCTTATGATGTTGTCAGCGACCGGACATTGCTTGAAAAACACATCTATACGGATATGAAAAAAAATTATTACTGGAGTGATGATTTTTCCGCTGTATACTATATTGCCCAGGCCAAAGCGGGTTTTATTGCGGTAACGGACTATTTTGAAGAGGAAGAACTGCTTCTTCCCGAAATACAGTTCGCCTATGCCCTGCTTGATTTCGAAGACTTGCATATCAGCAGAAACGTGGCAAGATTGCTTGAACACAGATCGTTCACACTGCTGATCACAGACGACCTGGATGAGGCAGCTTCTGGTATCAGATGGGCACACGTGAACAATTGGATGACTCCCCGATACCTTGAAATACTCAAGGAGACACAGGGGAAAGAGGCAAATTTCAAAGTGGTCTCCGTACTGCTTCAAGAAGATGGGCGGACCGTCGCCGGAGAGATCGGCTATATCATCGGAGAGACCTATACAAGCCTGAGCGGTTTCAGATGCAAAGAGAAACACTGCAACCATTACGGAACGGTACAGCTGGTTCTTCTGGCACAACATTTGCAAAAAGAGGGCTTTGCCTTCTGGAACCTCGGACAGCCCTACATGGACTACAAATTCGCCCTGGGTGCCAAAGTCTATGAACGCCCTGTATTTTTAAAGCGTTGGTTCAAACATACCCGAAAAAACCCATAACTCAGTAATACCCTATAACAGAATAGGCGAACAGTTTTTCATACGATACGATTTCAACTCTTTTGTTTTCAGCAGTTTCCCCTGTCTATCATAATAGTTGAAATATTCTCTGTAGTCACATCCCAAACTTTTTGCTTTAAAACGTACCCTATACCCTTTTGCTGTTTTTTTGTAGCTGTGTACACCGATGGCATATTGATCTGTTGCCATGATCCAGATACGCAGTTCCGCTTCCGTATCGATGGGACCGAACATATCCCGTATATCCTGCACCTCAGTAATGGCTTTAAAGCGCTTATCATCTTTTTCAAGAAAACGCATGCTGGTAAATGCATAGGCACTGTAAGGATGCATGGGCTGTTTCCAGAAATAGGCTGGCTTTAAGATGGCTTTGGCGAGCCACAACTGCTTTTTATACGTGAACGTCTCTGCTTTTCCCACTTTCAATCGTGTAAAAAAAGTCACTTTTTTGGGCAAGGTAAAATGTTTTCCATCCGATGCTTCAGTTTGGAAATTTACAATATCCATATAGATAATAGGCCAGTTGAAATGAAAATCATTCAAAGTGTAGGATTCCACTTGTCTGAATTTCTTTTCACCTTTGTCAAGTTTAGCTTCTTTTGCTTCCAGTGACAGGCCCAAGAACAATACTAACCCAATAGTCAAAAGTATTACTTTTTTAAGTTTTTTCATCACTTACGTTTCCTTTTCAAATACTCTTCTACAAACATTCCTGTAGTGCAGTACCCGTCCTCTTTAGGATTCATGGCACCCAAACCACTTTCACCTTTGAGTTCTGCTCTTTCTATCCATTTTGTTTTCAAACTCAGTACTTCTCCCTTGTTGTCTTGTTTGTAGTCTGTCACAAGCTTACATTTCCCCTCTTTGCATCCTAAGGCATACGCACAATTGGCTTTACCATCAACAAGGACATACCCTCTATTGGAAAAAGTCAAATACCGGGCATTGACCCAGCCTTTATCATTTTCTCCAAAAGAGTCTGCCCAGTTTTGTGTCAGAGGATAGACCAGACACCAGGTTGAAGTCTTGACCTTTTTACATGTTTCAATGCCAAAAGTAAGCGGCATATCTTTAAACGAAGGAATGGCGGCTACTTTTTTTGACTGATAGTTCGCTGCTGCACGCACATTGAGAAAGTCGCCTTTTTCTACACCAGTAACAGATGCAAAGAGTGCTGTTTCCTTGGCAAAAATACTCATGGTCAACAGCATACATACCAGAACTGTTTTCATCTACTTTCCTATTTTCAACTTTAGTGCGGAGGCAGAGCCTTCCGATTCCGATAAATCCTTAACCTGCTTTCGTCAAACAGGTTTTTTATATCTTTTTGTTCATATTTCACGATACATTAACTTATTGTACAGGCATGCACTGTTTCATCTCTTGCATACTGTTTGCTTTCTTAGCACACTCCATATTTTTAAGCGTCTGATCAATGAAACCTAATGTTTCTTTTTTTGTTTTGGCATCCCATTTTTGCAATTTGTCTTCCGGATCACCCGGCTCCGAATCCATACTATCCATTTTTTCTTCACAGGCATTGGCCTCTTTTAAGGTGTCTGCTTTTTCCAAACAGACTTTGGCAAATTCCAACGCTTTTGACTCAGCCAACATTTCCTTTTTCATGCGTGGAAACATAGCGTTCATCATACTGTTTTCCATCTTTTTTTCCTGGGCTTTTGTTGGCGTCTCCCCACTTTTTACACCGGCACTCTGCATTGCGGCAGCCATAGCAGCACCAAATTCTGCCATATTTTTTGCATTTTGGGATGCTTGAACTTTAGAATTCTTATCTATTGTGCTCAACTGGCTTTTATCAAGCTTCTTGCCGTACATATCGTAGACAGGGAAATCGGGTAACTTGAAATCATCTTTTGAAAGTGAGATATCAAACTCTGCTTTCGTTGCAATTTCTGTATTTTTAATCCCCATGATGTTTGTCTCCACTTTAAGAGGGA
>JALSTF010000240.1 GCA_026983895.1 Sulfurovum sp. | reverse complement strand
GATCCTGTCGATGCCAAAGTGATTTATCTGAGCAGCGACAGTGTGTTCAACAATGTCATCTTCCTTTCGCGCAGCGGAGATACCCTGGTCGCCGCGACACCGACCAAACTCATTACGGTCGGTGTGGACGGCCAGATGGAATACCGTGCCAATATTTCGGATGTATCGGTTGCAGGCAGCACGATCTATCTCTTCACCAAAGAAGGTGAGGTCATCAAACTTAATAAAATGCTTGAAGAACTGGGCAAGAAGAAGTTCAAGTTCGCCCATTTTGCCGCATCGACCGTTTATGGTGGGAAGGTATATGCACTTGACCAGCAGGGATCACTTATCGTGCTTTCTCCTGATCTGAAAAAGTACAAGATATACGACCTTGGCGAAGTGGAAGAACCGGTCTTTATCAGCGGACAAAAACTCTATAAAGACGGAAAGATCATTACGCTTTCCAAGTTGAACTATTAGATACCTATGAAGAGGACAGAGGGCAGCAGTGACTTGCTGGTTGCCTTTGAAGAATATATTTCCGTAACCCGGGCATTGGACAGCCAAACCATATCTTCTTACCTTGGCGACCTCAGGCAGCTTGAGGCATTTTCCCAAAAATCCCTGACAAAACTGGATACTTCGGATGTACTTGCCTTTTTGGCTACGTTTGAGAACAAGCGTACACTCAACAGAAAACTCTCTTCGGTCAATACTTTTTTCCATTTTTGCCACCGGCAGGATTTTACGCATGAGAAGATCAAGATCCCCATGGCGAAAGTACCGAAGAACCTTCCCAAATATCTTTCTCCCGAAGAGATCATGCAGGGACTGGCACTGATAGACAGAAGCACGGTCCGGGGATTGCGGGATTATGCACTGATCCTCTTTCTGTATGCCAGCGGATGCCGTATCTCAGAAGCCTTGAATGCACAGCGAAGCGATGTTCTAGAGGGCTGGCTGAAGATACGTTTTGCCAAAGGGGAGAAAGAACGCGTCGTACCGTTGGCCCCTGTTGCAGTAAAGGCTCTGGAAGCCTATCTGGCAGAACAGACGATGGCCAGTATCTATATCTGGCTCAATTATCGCGGAGAACAGCTCAGCCGTATCTCTGCCTACAAGATCGTCAAGAAGTATCTGGGTGTCTCACCCCATGTCCTCCGCCACTCTTTCGCTTCCTCACTCATCATAGGCGGGGCCGACCTGCGTGTGGTCCAGGAATTGCTGGGACATGCTTCTCTTGAGACCACACAGATCTATACCCATATACAGAAGCAGAATTTATGGGAGACTGTCACAAGATTTCATCCCTTGGGATAAATCACAGACATTTTTTGGGTAAAATTCCGTATGCAAATAAAAGAAATATTTAAATGGAAAATTTTTACATCATTGCGGTATAAAATCATACTTATATTTAGTATACCTATTGTAGTCATGATGTATTTTGCCTATCACTCCATAGAAAGTGTGGAACAAAAATCAAAAGAAGCGCAGGCATTTGCTATATCTGCAAATATCACAGAGGCAGCTTCAACGCT
>JALSTF010000239.1 GCA_026983895.1 Sulfurovum sp. | reverse complement strand
GCTGACGGGTGGTACCGGCTTCAAGGCTGGAAGTACCCAATGCCGCTGCTCCTGCTGTTACGGCAGCTTTTTTGAAAAATTCTCTTCTTTTCATAAATTACCTTTATAAGGGAGATGTCCATTATGATACGTATCATAATGAATAGTGAGATATTATGATGTTTCAAGGCTTAATACAGCCTGAAAAAAGCCAGATTTGCTACTTTTGGAAAGGTAAAGGTACTCAATAAGTTATATTGAACACTTTTTTATATCAATTAAATATAATTGATGAATTAAAGTATGCTTTTTTCTACGGCGATCGCCTGCTTCCTCATCCTGTAAAGTTCATGGGGCTCATTCCAAAACTCTTCATAAGCGAGTAATGTGAATGTATCAGCAAACAGATGTTTCAACTCTTCGGGCTGCAGTAAAAAGTCAGGATTGGCATTTTCCTTTTCATTTTCAGGATGTATCATATAGGTCTCTATGATAAAAAGTGCTCCGCCCTTGAGTGCCTGTGCAGTCCGTTCAATGAGTGCACGGTCGAGATAGTTCGTCATTACGGCAAGGTCGTATTTGTCCTTCTCCGGAAGGAACGCATCAAGGTCCGTTTCGATACAGTGGATATCGAACGCTTTCTTGTGTGCTTTGAGTGTTTCGAGTGCATGTTCTGAGATGTCCACAGCATCGACATGAAATCCATGCTCGGCAAGGAACAGGCTGTGCCTGCCTGTCCCGCAGGCAAGATCAAGTGCTTTCTTCCCCCGGGTATGTGTATGGAAGCGTTGGATCATGGTACTGGGGGGACGTATTTCAAGAAGTGCCGGTTTTTCTTTGTACTTACGGTTCCATTTCAAACGGTCCTGATCAGACATGATGCGCCTCCAGTTTTTGTCTAAGTCCCTTGCGAAAAGAGGAAAAAGAGGGCAGAGAGAGAAGGGTTTCTCTCTGTTTTGTTCCCCACATCGGTTCAGGGAAATAGCTGTCTTCTTTGAAGCGTGCCATAATATGCCAATGTACGTGGGGTACGTAGTTGCCGAAAGAAGCAATGTTTATCTTGTCCGGTTTATAATAGGAGAGCATCTCTTTCTCAATAATGTCAAGAAGGCCGTAGATCTCATTTCTGGTCTCGGCAGGGATTTCGCTCATCTCTTTGTAGGGATATTGTGTGAATACCTTTAGCCATGGAATTTCACTTTCTTCGGTTTCAATGCGGATATTCCTGTTCTCATAGAGGATGCCCATTATCGTATCCTTTTCAGCGTGATCGTATTCAGTCGGTAGATACTTGATGCCTTGCTCTGTGAAATAAGCGGTGTAACAATGATATCGGCAGCCTCTTTGGCAAATGCTGCTTCGTATGCTTTGCCGCTGCTATTGGCAGAGGTGGTATAGGCCCACTTTAAACGGTCAAGGAGAAGCAGGTGATGAGGATCGCGCACAAGACGGTAGGAGTGGCCGTCAGGCATGATAAAGGTTGTTTTTCTGCTTCTTCTGACCCTTTTTTTATGGGCTGTAGGTATACGTGTGAAGTTTTTGAGTGTGTGCAGCGAGTTGACCGCTTTGATATAGTATTTATGGGGCGGCCTGCATTTGATATGTGTCAGTCTGTCTGCATTTTGGGAGACAAAGCCGATGGTGGTATCGGTCTGTGTCAGAAAAACAAGATGGCCAAACTGCTCACTGCTCACTGCTCATTTCCCACTTAACTCAGATAGTCCTGAAGTGCTTTTGGCGCAAGACATCCACCCTGGTCTTTGAGCTCTTTGATCGCCATAGCGGTTGCACGTGCTGCTGCTATGGTCGTGAAATAGGCGACATTGTTGGCAAGGACCGATTGGCGAATGGTCTTGGCATCGGCTTTACTTGCTTTGTTGTCGGACGTGTTGATCGCAAGGGCGATCTCCTCATTTCTGATCATATCATCGATATTCGGACGTCCTTCGGAAATCTTGAGGACCATGCTGGAAGCAACACCTGCCGTTTCCAGTGCTGCATGTGTACCGGAGGTCGCTACGATCTCGAAACCGAGATCCGTGAACATTTTTCCGATCTCCCCTGCATGGGGTTTGTCCATTTCAGTCAGAGAGATGAAGAGTTTGCCTTCAAGCGGGATATTGTTCTTGGAAGCGAACTGGGATTTTGCAAAACTCATACCGAAACTGTCAGAAACCCCCATCACTTCACCTGTTGATTTCATTTCAGGGCCGAGTATAAGATCCGAACCGGGCAGTTTGTTGAAAGGGAAAACGGCTTCTTTGACCGCTACATGGCCTTTGAGATTGGGCTCCATGATCTTCTTGTCAAAATTGACCACATTGAAAGTGTCGTAGTATTTGAGTGCCTCTTTGAGATCTCCCTGTACCATAACACGTGTTGCCACTTTTGCCAGCGGAACACCGGTTGCTTTTGAAACGAACGGTACGGTCCTGGACGCTCTGGGATTCACTTCGATCAGATAGATCTCTCCTCTGTGGATGGCATACTGAATATTCATAAGGCCTACAACACCGAGACCCAGCGCGATCCTTGCCGTCTGCTCCTTGACCTCTTCCTGAAGTTCAGGAGAGATGGAAACGGGCGGCAGTGAGCAGGCAGAGTCTCCCGAATGTATCCCCGCTTCTTCGATATGCTGCATGACCGAACCGATATAGACATCTTTGCCGTCACAGATGGCATCGACATCCAGTTCGATGGCATTGTCAAGGAATTTGTCGATGAGTACCGGGGCATCGTTGGAAACACTTACGGCTTCATCCATATACTCCCTCAACTCGGTATCATTGTATACCGTTCTCATGCCGCGTCCGCCCAGTACGAAACTCGGACGTACCAGTACCGGGTATCCGATACGGTTGGCAATGGCCATCGCTTCATCTTTTGCAAACGCCGTACCGTTGTCGGGCTGTTTCAAGCCCAGTTCTTCGATAAAGTTGGAGAAGAGTTCCCTGTCTTCCGCCAGGTCGATCACTTTGGCAGAAGTCCCGGAGATCTTGGCACCGATAGCGGTAAGGTTCTTTGCCAGTTTCAGCGGTGTCTGCCCGCCAAAGTGTACGATGACCCCGTCGGGTTTTTCAAGTTCAATGACATTGCGTACATGCTCGAAATCGATAGGCTCAAAGTAGAGGACATCTGAGGTATCATAGTCGGTAGAGACCGTTTCGGGATTACAGTTGTACATGATGGACTGGATACCCATGTCTTCCAGTGCGAATGAGGCATGGACACAGCAATAATCGAATTCGATACCCTGGCCGATACGGTTGGGGCCGCCGCCGATAACAAGCACTTTGCGTTCCTGTGCTCTTTCTGTATTCGGTGTTGTATGTCCAGCAGGCAGTTTGGTGATGTTTGTCGTAGAGTATAGGTAGGGAGTGAGTGCCTTGAACTCTGCGGCACAGGTATCCACTTCGTTGTATTCCAGTGCAACGCCCAGTTTCTCCCTGGCAGTGTAAATATCGTTCTCAGTGAGGGAAAGGCCTTCCTTCTTGTTGATCACGGTTGCGATCATGGCATCGGAGAATCCTTCGGATTTCACCTCTCTGAGCCTGAGGGCATCAGAGAGCAGGGCGATATCCATCTCTTTTTCTCTTTGTGCCAGTTCTTCAAGCTGATAAAGGAACCAGCGGTCTATCTTGCAGAGATCGAAGATCGCATCCACACTCATTCCGCGTCTCAAACCCTCAAAAACATAAAGCATACGTTCTTCGTTGGGACGGCGGATCTCCCTTATCAATGTTTCGGGGTCGCATTTTATTTCATTAAATCCTGTCAGCCCTGTTTCAAGAGAACAGAGTGCCTTCTGGAAAGACTCTTTAAACGTTCTCCCCATACTCATCACTTCACCTACGGATTTCATTGCGGTGGTCAGGGTTGAATCGGCCAGCGGGAATTTTTCGAAGGTAAATCTTGGAAGTTTGGTCACGATATAATCGATGACCGGTTCAAATGAGGCAGGGGTACCGGTAATATCGTTCGTAATTTCATCGAGTGTGAAACCTACTGCCAGCAGCGTAGCGACTTTTGCAATGGGGTATCCGGTCGCTTTGGAAGCCAAGGCGGAGGAGCGGCTTACTCTGGGGTTCATTTCAATGACGATCATACGGCCGGTATCGGGGTTGATGGAGAATTGTACGTTCGATCCGCCGGTATCGACCCCGACCTCCCTGAGGATCTTGAAGGAGGCATCTCTCATACGCTGATACTCTTTGTCGGTCAGTGTCAGGGCCGGTGCTATCGTGATGGAGTCGCCGGTATGCACACCCATCGGATCGAAGTTCTCAATGGAACAGACGATGATGCAGTTGTCCGCTCTGTCGCGTATGACTTCCATTTCGTACTCTTTCCATCCAAGCAGAGATTCTTCGATAAGAATTTCGGAAATAGGGGAGGCTTCAAGACCGCCTTTGACGATCTCTTTGAATTCATCCATGTTGTACGCTACACCTGAACCGCCGCCGGCGAGTGTATAGGATGCACGGATGATCAGAGGAAACCCGATCTTCTTTGCTGCATCGAGGGCTTCATCCATATTGTAGGCATATTGGGAAATGGGAAGATCCATACCGATCTTGATCATCGCTTCTTTGAACTCTTGTCTGTCTTCCCCCTTTTTAATGGCTGCAGGGTCGGCACCGAGGAACTCGATACCTTCGAGCATCCCCTTTTCATGCATGCTCATAGCGACATTGAGTGCTGTCTGTCCGCCCATGGTCGGCAGGATGGCATCGACATTCTCTTTTTCTATGATCTTCTCGATCACAGCTTCATTGATAGGTTCGATATAGGTTCTGTGGGCAAATTCCGGATCGGTCATGATCGTCGCAGGATTGGAGTTGATCAGTACGACACGGTAGCCGAGTTCTTTAAGTGTCTTTGCCGCCTGGGTCCCGGAATAGTCGAATTCACAAGCTTGCCCAATGACAATAGGCCCTGAACCGATAAGTAAAATAGTTTTGATGTCTTCGCGTTTTGGCATGGAGAGATACCTTTGGTTTTTAGTTTGCTATTATAGTAAAAAGAGGCAAAAAGAGCCCTTAAATAAGGGCAATTCCAAGGGTGCCTCTAGAAGAGATCCAAACTTTGTATCGCACGTTTTTTCTTTTTGTGTCTCACGGGTTTTTTGATCGGTTCCGGTTTGGGTTCGGTATGCGGTTCGACCGGTACTTCCGGCTCAATGACCTCTTCCTGGGTCTGGTCGATACGTGCCGGGATACTGGAGATGACCGGTACACCGCTGAGGTTGGCATCGCTGACAGGATTCGCCGTGATATTCTGATCCTCAAGGATGATCGTGCGGTTCATATCTGAACGGTTCAGGTCACTTGGCTGTATGCACTCCGGAATCTTCTCTTCAGGGATGTGGGTGAGGAATGGGTCAAAGTCTTTTGCGAGTGTTGCTTTCGGATCATTGATGAGAAAGAAGGTCTTGGGATGAAATACGTCACTGTAAGTCTGTATATAGGCGACTTTGTAGGCACTTTGTACTTCTACCTTCGTTACGATCCCTACCGGTACATTGGCAAAGAAAATGTTGTCAAGTCCGCTGGTGATGACCTTGTCTCCCGCTTTGATCTTGTGCCATTTCGGAATGAATTTGACGACCATTTCATTTTTGCTCATGCCAATGGCGATACCCGGGGCATAGCTTTTCCCGATGAAAACAGAGAAACGGCATTTTTCATCAGAGGTCAGATAGCCGTAAAGCTGGTTGTTTTTCACCATGGCAACACCTGCGGCAACGGTTCCCTGTATCAGCCCGTAGAGTTTGCCTTCATGGACATCTTTGGGTTTGGTGAGGATCACTTGCGTAAAACTGTTGAGTTTGACATAGGAGATGGTTTCTGTAATGGAGATATTGTGTACAGGCAGTCTCTTGAGCTGCGGCAAGACTTCATAGATATCTTTGACCTGCTTGATATAGTGTGTCTGTTCGAGCAGGCGTTTCCTCAAAATACGGTTCTCCCGGCTGAGTTTTTCTATGGATTCTTTTTGGAAAATATAACTGTGGCTCTTATCTTCGATATTTTGTGTAAAGTTCTTATATTTCTGTTTGATCGGGTTGATGGCACCAAGCAGTACATCCATGATGCGTTCATCATTTTTTGTCAACAGCCCTGCCAGAATAGCCAGCAGGATAATAATGATGATGATTCTAGTCTTCATATGCCATTTGCTGTAGAATATCTATCTCATCCAATGCTTTTCCGGTACCCTTGGCAACGGCAAGAAGCGGGTCTTCTGCGATATAGACGGGAAGTTTGACTATGTCGGAGAGATATTTGTCCAAACCTCTGATCAGGGCACCGCCTCCGGTCAGGACGATACCGTTCTCTACGATATCTCCGGCAAGTTCAGGAGGGGTCTGCTCCAATACGATCTTGAGTGCATTGGCGATCTCTTCGAGAGAATCTTTCATCGCATCCCTGAGATGTTCGGAAGTGATCTCCGTAGAGGTCAGGCTGCCTTCTATCTGGTCTCTCCCGCGTACGACCGTTGAGAGTTCCTCTTCAAGCGGGATAGCCGTACCGATCTTGATCTTGAGTTCTTCTGCGATACGTTCGCCGATAAGAAGGTTGAAGTTTTTCTTGACATAATCGACAATGGACTGGTCAAGATGGTCTCCGGCGATACGGATCGATTTGCTGAGTACCAGACCGCCCAGAGAAATGACACCGATCTCGGTGGTACCTCCGCCGATATCGACGACAAGGTTCCCGTTGGGGTCTTTTACAGGGATACCCGCACCGATCGCTGCTGCCATAGGCTCTTCAATGAGATAGACATAGCGAGCCCCTGCATTCTCAGCGGAATCCTTCACTGCACGTCTTTCGACCTGTGTCAGTCCGTAAGGGACACAGATAATGATACGCGGAGAGAACCATCCTTTTCTTTTATGTGCTTTCTCGATGAAGTAGCGGATCATCATTTCCGTCACTTCAAAGTCTGCGATGACACCATCTTTCATCGGACGGATCGCTTTGATGTTGCCTGGTGTCTTACCTACCATATCTTTGGCTTCCTGACCTACGGCAAGAATACGCTGCTGTCCATGTTTGTCGAACTGGATCGCGACCACAGAGGGCTCATTGATGCTGATCCCCTGTCCTTTGACAAGGACGAGGGTATTCGCTGTTCCCAGGTCGATGGCGAGATCATTGGAGAACAGACCTAATACTTTTTTAAACATATGTAATTATCCTTTCTTAACTCTGCTGGCTTATGCTGTTTTCTTGTCTTTGATATAGAGCGGTTTCGCACCGTTCTGTACGACTTCTTCGGTAATGATCACTTCGTAGCCTGCAAGTTCCGGCAAGTCGTACATGATGTCCAG
>JALSTF010000238.1 GCA_026983895.1 Sulfurovum sp. | reverse complement strand
ACCAGGAACATCTCTTTGGCCGCTTTTTTGTCATTTTCGCTGTAACGCTGAATGGCATGCTCATAGATCGCCCGGGCGATGGCACGTTCTTCGTCATCCTCCATATCAAAAGATCTGTGCGCTACCAGATATTCGGAAAGCTTGTCGAAGGCTGTATTGACGATATAGGTAAAGATCTCGTTGATCTCGTCTTCCGAAGCTTCGATGACAAGCTGTGCATCGAGGAGCTGATATCCTTTTGCAATACTCTCTTCCGCTTTGCATTCCTCTTCCAGCCTTTTGATATTCGCTAAAAACTCAGGGTCTTTTTTTAACTCTTCTACATGTATTTCAGGTATTTCCATACGATTATTTCCTTTTTAATTCTGTTTTCTCAACGCAGCCACACGCTCCAGCGCTTCCCTGGTCTTCTCTGCTTCATATACCAGTGCCAGCCGCACATATCCTTTGCCTTCGCCGTTACGGCCCAGAAAAGATCCCGGGATCACTTTGAGGTTGTACTCTTCATAGAGTTTGACCGTAAAATCGATCTCATCTTCTACTTTCAGCCAAATGTAGAAAGTCGCTTCCGGTGCCGGTATGCCCAGTATCTCTTCGGCAATTTCAAAATTCTTTCGGTACTTTGCCCTGAAGCTATTCACATGTGCCTGATCTGCCCAGGCTGCGGCTGCGGCCTCCTGAAGCGGCAGGGGAGAAGCGCATCCGACATAGGTTCTATACGTCATATACTCTTTCAGTATTTCGGCATCTCCTGCGATAAATCCCGAACGCAGTCCCGGCGCCGACGAACGCTTGGAAATGGAATTGATCACCAGTATATTCTTAAAACGCTCATTGCCCGCTTCGACAGCAGCGTTCAGCAGTGAAGGGACAGGCGCATCCAGATAAAGGTCGGCATAACACTCGTCATTCAAAAGGACGAACTCATATTTGAGTGCCAGCTCTACCCACTGTTTCATCTGTTCCATGCTCATAGTAGATGAAGTAGGATTGTTGGGAGAGTTTAAAATAACCAGATGGGCTTCTGCCAATACCGATTCATCGACTTGAGGCTGAAAACCATTGCTCTCGTTCAGGTCCAGATAAACCACTTCTGCACGGCATGCTTTTGCCGCGCCTTCGTAAATTTGGTAAAAAGGATTGGGGAAGACCATCAGCGGCTCTTCGACATCATGAAGCAAAAACTGCGGAAAGTTGAAAAGCACTTCCCGGGTCCCGAAAGTCGGAATGATCTGCGCATTCTCGACACAAAGGCCGAAACGGTTTTTCAGATAGGCCCGCATCCCTTCTTTAAGCACTTTTTCTCCTGCCGTTTTGGGATACTTGTTCAACAAAGAAGCATGGGCATTCAGTGCATCCAATATAAACTGCGGTGTCTCGAACTGCGGTTCTCCGATCGTCAGAGACAGCGGGGTATAGTCACTGTTTGGAGTAATGGTTTCAAGAAGCGTATTGAGTTTCTCAAAAGGATAGGTTTCAAAATTCATGGAATGCAGCCCGCTTTTTTAAAAGATTATAGCGAACTTGGGGTTAAATCCTTGAACGCTCAGGCGATACTTTTCACACAGTTGCGTCCTGCCATTTTTGCCATATAGAGAGCTTTGTCTGCCCGTTCTATGACATCCTGCAGTGTATCATTTTCCTCGATATGCGAAATACCGATACTGGCAGTCACTTTGGGGATACTTTCAAAAGAAAGTGATTCAACAGTACTGCGGAGTTGCTCGGCAATATGCAAGGCTGCCTCCTTGTCTGCTGCAGGCAGCAGTACAACAAATTCCTCACCACCCCAGCGGCACACGATATCAACATTGCGCAATTCATGCAACAAAAGATTGGAAACCTGACGAAGGACCATATCACCGATATTGTGTCCATAACGGTCATTGATCTGTTTAAAATGGTCAAGATCCATCAATAAAAGAGAAAGGGTATTCTTGCGCTGTACCATGACCGTATATTCCGAAACGAACAATTCAAGGAATTTCATACGGTTATAGAGCCCTGTCAGAGGATCCGTTGCAGCGATCTTTTCAAATTTCCTGCTTTTAAGCGTAAGCTTCTTGTTGATCTGAAGTAATTTGCTGTTATAGACATGGATCATTTTCGCCCAGTGGCTGTAGACAAGTGAAAGCATCTCCTCCTGGGTGACAGAGCCCGCAAGGTGTCCTTCGCCATTGACAATCACTATCCGTTTAAAATGCTTGTCCTGCATATAGCTTAAAACCTGATTCAGTGTACTATCCTGATGCATTGTCATCACCGGTACTGACATATAGCATTCTACCGGTAAGGTCAGATCATGGTGGCTTTTCAAAAGTCTGAGGACATCTTTGGTTGTAATAATCCCGATGGGTTTTTTTTCTTCCACAATAATAGCATCGTCATGGTGATACGCTTCCATACTGTCGAGTACTTCGGAAGCGGTCATATTCCTATCTATCCAGCGGTTCCGTTTTTTGACCTTTAAAAGATCAGACAAACGGTAATTGTCCATCAGTGTATCAGGATCGATACTTGAAAGTATATCCATAGGTGCCACCACACCATACAGAGAACCATCATCATTGACAACAGCAATCTGTTCAAAATCATACCGGAGATACTCCAGTGTCTCCATCACACTTTTCTTTTTGTTGACAAAAGGCAGACTTTTCAACTGCAAAGAGCTCAAAGGAAGTGTTTTGTCTGTATGCTCCCGGTTGATCCGAAGAAGATCATGGATACTCAGCATACAAAACTTTTTCCCTGCAATCACGACAATATGACGATGTTCGGTCTCAAGCATAAGGTCTACTGCACAGGAAAGTGTTTCTGTCGCAGTAACAGATGTGACATATGTCGTTGCAATTTCTGCTATTTTAGGAAAAATCATACACTTATTCTATCAAAGAATAGATCGTAAATGATTATTTTATTATAATAATTTATATTATTAAACAATTTTTATATCTAAATGTAACACATAGTGATAATATGTTATATTTCAATGATATTTTCTAATAAAAAATTCTGTCGGAAAGACCTTTATCTGTCATGTTTTTTACGATAAATGCACCCTTCTCAATATATTTCCGTACAGTTTTCAGAGCTTTTCGTGCATTCTCTTCCGTACCGTAGGGACCGACAAAAACTTTGTACTTGTCCGTAATCTCCATCGTATATGGGAGCTTCCTCTGTCTGATCTTTTCAAAGTATGTATCAGAAGGTTTCTGCATAAAAGAGGCGGTCTGGATATAGTATTGACTGGATGTGCTTTCTTTTTCAGCGTTTTTTTCTTCTGTGGATAGGGGACCAGAGAGTATTTTCTGTGTGAAAGATATTCTACCCACCCCCTTATATCCCACCATCCATTTGATAATGTTGTTCTGAAGCTGTGATGCTTTCCAGTTCCCCGCTTTGGAATTGACCAGGATCACTACAGTATAGAGTCTTCCATTCCTGCTTTTGACATATCCGCCGATATTTTTCACCCTTTTCAATGTCCCCGTCTTCATCCAGGCACGATTCCTGACCACTGTTCCTCTGAAACGCCGTTTTATCGTACCATCCACTCCGGCGATGGAAAGAATATTCATCCATCTGCGGCCGTATTTGCTGTAGGCGTGATCCAGCACGTCCGCAAGCAGTTTTGCCGTGATCTTTGAAGTACGGGAAAGTCCGCATCCGTTATCGACATGCAGCGTACCGCCCCGTAATGCTCCTCTGCTTTTTAAAATGTATTCTACAGCACTTCTTCCCTTTTTCAAGGTTGAGGGTGCACCGTACATCTGCGCACCAAGGTAAAGCATCAAGTGGCGTGCATAAAGGTTGTTGCTCTTTTTGGCTGTTTTGGAAACGATCTTTTCCAAAGGTTTGGAGTAATGTGTAAACAGTACTTTGGCATTGGCCGGGACTTTATTGATACGGAAACCGCCATTGACAGCAACACCCCCTTTTTGCAGCGCATCTTTCAATGCATAGTAGAATGTTTTGTAAGGCTTGGTGATCACCTGGCAAAGCTTTCTCGTACCGCACTTCTTTGAAATGGGGCCTCTCAAAAGTACCGTCGGTATCGCCTGGCTTTTATCGATTTTGAAAGAAGGCCAGGAGTAGCGTCCCCGACAGGGCTTGTTGACCGGTTTGAGATTGTTGACAAGTCTGTAGCTGCCATCGGGGATCTGTTTGGTCACACTGTTCTGCCGCGGCGTCACACAAATGGTAGAGATGCGTTCATTGAACATCATCGCGTCGGGCATCGCATTGTAGGGACTGTAGGTATGCCTGTCAAACCCGGAATTGTTCTTGGTCCCTACGTTGAAATAGCTGCGGTCTATAACGATATTCCCGGTGATCTTTCTGATCCCTTTAGCCTTTATCTGCGCGACGAGACCGGGAAGGTCCTTGTCCGACAGGGTAGGGTCACCGAATCCTTTGACAATGAGATCCCCTCTGAGCACCCCGCTGGCGATCCTTCCGGCAGTATAGAATTGTGTAGGCCACCGATAATTGAATCCCAGTTTCAGCACAGCCGCATAAATACTCAGCACCTTGATCACTGATGCCGGTGTCCTCGGCGTATTTGCATTCAGGGAAGCAACTACCCGGTTGCTGTTCCCCGCTTCTTTGATATAGATACTGATATCTTTTTTCGGGATACCGGACGTGTTGACAAGCTGGGCTATCCCGCCCGGCAGTGCATAGACCCACAGGGTCAGCAGGAGAAACCATACAATACTTTTTTTCATACCACTCACTTTTTTATCTCGTTATAGGCATGGGCCATCCGCCCTACCGCTTCTTTCAACACTTTCCTGGAGGTTGCGATATTCAGCCGCATAAAACCTTCACCGCCTGTACCAAAACTGCTGCCGTCATTGAGCCCCAGCCTGGCCTTTTGTATGAAGAATTGTACCAAATCTTTTTGTGTCAATCCCATACCCCGGCAATCAAGCCACATCAGAAAAGTCGCTTCCGGTGTTACCGGGACAATGGGCAAACCTTTTTCCTGCAGCGCAGACCGTACAAAATCCATATTTCCCTGCAGGTATATTTTCAATGCCTTCAGCCATGGTTCCCCTCCCTCATATGCCGCCATCAGTGCCTCGATCCCGAAGGGTGTACCATTCGTTATTCCCGACCTGTCCTGCTCAAGCTTATATGCCCGTCGCAAATGCGTATCGGGAATGACGGCGAAAGAGGTATTGAGGCCGGCGACATTGAACGTTTTGGAAGGTGCATTCAAAACCGCACAGTGCTTCTCTGCAGCAGTAAAGCTTCCCAGAGAGCGGTGCTCTTTCCCGTACACCATATCTCCGTGTATCTCGTCAGCCACGATCAGGACATCATGATCGTGGCATATCCCAATGACCTTTTCGAGCTCTTCCCTGTCCCATGCTCTTCCCGTCGGATTGTGCGGAGAGCAAAGCAGCAAAAGCTTTGCTTCTTTGGCTTTTTCTTCAAGATCTCTGAAGTCCATGGCATATCGGCCGTTGCGGTAGTCCAGTGTATTCTCAAGTACCTTTCGTTTCCGGTGTTTTACAGAAGAGACAAAAGGCGGATAGATCGGTGTCTGCACCAGGATAGCGTCACCCGGCTTGGTATAGGCTTCTATCGCAAAATTCAAGGAAGGCACCACACCGTAGCAGGGAACGATCCACTCCTTCTTGATCTGCCATCCGTACGCTTTTTCATACCACGACTGTATGGCGGTGTAATACCGTTCCGGATAGACCGTATAGCCGTAAAGCGGATGCTGTGCCCTTTTGACCAGTGCATCCTGCACGCATTCGGGAGATGCCAGGTCCATATCGGCTACCCAGAGCGGCAGCAGGTCATTTGTGCCGAACTTTTTTACGGCATCCTCGTATTTTGTCGTATAGGTACCGCTTCTGTCCACCGCTTCAAACACTATCTCTTCTCCCATACTGTCATTTCTGCCACGGTATGCTGATGTTTTCTGGCCGTTTCCCGGATCACAAAAGGAATGTCCCTTCTGTCGATCAGCTTAAAGTCCCTGCCAAGTATCTCACGCAAGCCTTCCAGTGTCGTGACATTCTCACCGTTTTTTTTATAGCCGCCTATCCACTTCTCTTTGGGTGTGGATTCTTCCTGCCAGGTATAGGGGGACGTCATGATAAAAAGTCCCTTTTCATTCAGCCTCGAAGCCATACTGTCAAGGAATTTCTTCGGGTCATAAAGTCTGTCGAGAAGGTTTCCCGCAAAGATCAGGTCAAATCCTTTAAAAAGAGGTTTGAGATTGCAGGCATCCGCCTGCCAGAAATGCACTTTGTCCCGTACGTCTTCAAGATCAAGATCGGACAGATGTACTTCATGGAATGATTCCAGTTCGCCTTCTGTGGGCATGGTATAACGAAGCATGCCGCGCTCTTTGAGTTTTTCTGCCTCCTGAATGAAACGTGCCGAAAAATCCACACCGGTCACTTCATCGAAGCCCCGTGCCAGTTCGAAGGTACTACGCCCGATCGCACAGCCGATGTCGAATGCTTTTCCCTTGTGTCTTCCCTGCATATACTCCAGGGCAAGTGCCGCACACCGTGCAGGATAGTTCTCCACACCGATCCGGTTCTCTCCCCAGCCAAAGTGGCAATACTGCGAAATGATACTGTCTGTTGTGTAGGGGTTGGTCACAATGTTCTCCTCGTAACTGCTTTCGACATAACGAAATCCTGCATGCTGGTAAAAATGCCGTCTGAACGCATAACGGCTCTTCTCACAGGCAAGGTTGCCACAGCTGATCCAGGAACCGCCTTTGATAAGATTATGCTTCCCGTCGAATGTCGGAACAGTGAAATCATCATAGACAGGATGCACTTCAAAACCTTCGAAAGGATAGATAGGGGTACGTGTCCACTGCCATACATTCCCGATAACATCATAAAATCCCTTGTGCCCGTATCGGTTCACAGGTACGGAAGAAGCTGCAACACGCAGATCGATATTGCCAACCGGCTGTGATGCGGTGGACCACCGGGCATAGTCAGGGACCTGTGTATATTTTCTTAAAGCGAGATACTCATCCTCAGTCGGCAGGGTGATCCTTTTACCCTCTTTTTTCCCCAGCCAGCGGCAGAAGGCTTCCGCTTCCAGACAATTCACTTCTGCGGGCCAATCCATGGGCAAAGGGACTTCTTTGGCCATCAAACGCAGCCGATACCCGCAGGATGTCTGAGGATCTTCTATCCAGAACAACGGTGCAGTGGCCTGGGTATAGATTTTCCATGCCCATCCCTCTTCGCTCCAGTATTCCTTTTTTGCATACCCTCCATCCTCTACAAACAAAAGATATTCAGCATGTGAAACAAGATATTTGGAAGCTCTGAATGCCGGAAGGTTCGCTTCATGCCGTCCGTATTCATTGTCCCATCCGAAGTACGCACTTTCACTCTCTTTCCCAACAGCAAGCCTTTGCGCAGATACGTCGAGCAGTTCATTCTGCGGCGCTTCACCGCTTTCT
>JALSTF010000237.1 GCA_026983895.1 Sulfurovum sp. | reverse complement strand
AAGCTTCATCGGTGTGGAACCTTCGGTCAATCCTTTTTTCTCCAGCGCTTCGTCTATTTTGCGTCGTAAAATAGTATATCCCGGCAGTGCAGCAGGCAGCTTGATGGGCTCAAGATAGCCGCTGTGTACACACTCTCGTTCCTTGCCCTCAACTGTTTCGATTTTCTTAAACGTCAGCCAATACTGTCCTGCTATCTCTTCGATCCTGCCAATTTCATTATCGACAAGTGCTACTTTTGCACCTACCGGAAGCACGATCTCTACACTGTCACCGATGCATGTTTTATCTTTGCATTTCCATGAAAGTCCATCTTCGCTTACCAATCCGGCAACCTGATGGGTGCCGTATTGGATAGAGAATCCATGAGACTCGGTATCATTCCGCTCAAAAGGACGCGAGACCAGATAGGCATCGGTAAAGCCTCTGTTCTGTGTGGTATTGAGCTCTCTCTGATAACGCGATGCTTCAAAATCTTTCGCATAATAATCATCGATCGCATGGCGGTACGCTTTGGTGACCACACCGGCATAATAAGGTGATTTGGTACGCCCTTCTATCTTGAGTGAATCGATCACCCCTGAACCCAGGATCTCATCCACATGCGAGGCAAGGTTCATATCTTTGGCATTCATGATATATGTACCCACTTCCTCCTCTTCATCAAGTCTGAAAGTTGTACCGCTCTCAGGGTTGTGTGCATAGATCTCGTAAGGGAAACGGCAGTCGTTGGCACAGCTTCCGCGGTTGGGTACACGCCCTGTCTGAAGGGCTGAGATGAGACAGCGTCCGCTGTAGGCGAAACACATCGAGCCATGCACGAAAACTTCCAGTTCCAGGTCAGGGATGACGGATTTGATCGCTTCACAGTCTTTCAGACTTATCTCACGCGCCACAATGATACGCTTGACACCGAGATCATAATAGACCTCTGCATCCATGGCATTCATGACATTCGCCTGTGTAGAAAGATGCACCGGGATATCGGGTGCGATACGGTGAGCGATCTTCACTACCCCCGGAGAGGAGACAATGAGTGCATCAGGCTGCAGCTCCGCGATCTTTGCAATATGATTCTCATAAAGTTTGATCTGTGAATTGAAAGGAAAAGAGTTGACCGTAGCATAGACTTTTTTACCCCTTTCATGGGCATACTCGATGCCCGAAGCAAAGGATTCCAATTCGAATTCTTTGCCTGAGCGGATACGCAGCGAAAAAGTACTGGTCCCGCCATACACGGCATCCGCACCGTAGTTGAGCGCGATCTTCATCTTCTCAAGATTGCCTGCCGGTGCTAAAAGTTCTACTTTGTTCTCGCTAGCCATTGTCTTCCTAATACTTACATTTCCGTTCATGTCTGGACTCGGAAAGCGCTGCCTCCGCACTTCTGGGCCAAAGCCTCCGACTCCGTTACGAATGATGGCTCTTATTCTACCCTAATAGTAGTAAAAAGCAGTTTTTATGCTAAAATCACTTTTATGAAAACAACACGCATAGATCTACATAATCACACCACACGCTGCAACCATGCAGAAGGAACGATCGACGAATATATTGAAAAGGCCATAGCACTCGGTATCGATATCTACGGTTTTTCCGAACATGCACCGATGGATTTCGATCCGGGATACCGCTTGGCCTTCGAAGAAGTGAACGCCTATGAGTCAGATGTACTCACCGCCAGAGAAACATATAAAGATCAGATCAAGATCCTTCTCGGATATGAAGTGGACTGGCTGCCCGGGCATATGAGCGAACAGATATTGAATGCCAAGGTAGACTACCTCATCGGCTCCGTACACTTTATCGACACATGGAGTTTTGACAACCCTGAATTCATAGGGGGATGGAAAGACCGTGATATCGATGAGATCTGGCAGGCTTATTTTGAGGCAAGCGAAGCGATGGCCAAGTCTGGGAAATTTGATATTGCAGGGCACCTTGATCTCATTAAAGTCTTCAAATATCTTCCCAAAAAAGATGTACGTCTGCTTGCCAAAAATACTCTCAAAGCAATCAAACAGAACAATATGGTTCTTGAGATCAATGCTGCCGGACTACGCAAACCCATTGGAGAACCCTACCCCTCCAAAGCACTTCTTGAAGAAGCATATGCCCTGGATATCCCCATTACCTTTGCTTCAGACGCCCACAGTGTTGATCAGGTAGGCTTTGGTTACAACGCAGCAGTAACGCTTGCCAAAGAAGTCGGATACACACAGGCTGTTACCTTTGAAGCACGCGATAGAGAATTGATTACTTTTTAGGCAAAATCATTGAAAAGTATTATTTTATAGTGGCTATAATAGTGGATACTAAAATTTATAGGAGAAATTAATGGGTAAATTCGTAAATAACCTTGCAGAGTTCAACAAGTACTGTGAAGAGAATGAAGTTGAGTTCATTGACTTTAGATTCACAGACATCAAAGGTGCATGGCACCATATTTCATACAGAGCATCTGCAGTAGATGACGCTATGCTGGAAAACGGTATTCCTTTTGACGGTTCATCCATCGAAAACTGGCAGCCGATCAATGAATCCGATATGCTTCTGAAACCGGATGTTCAAACAGCATTCCTTGATCCGTTCACAGCAGACAGTACGGTATGTGTGATTTGTGATGTCTATGACATTTACAAAAATGAACTGTATGCAAAATGTCCCCGTTCTATCGCAAAAAAAGCGCTCAAAGCACTTGAAGAAGCCGGTGTTGCCGATGCTGCCTACTTCGGTCCTGAAAATGAATTCTTCATTTTCGATGATGTCCAGATTGTAGACAACGACAACCACCAGTCATTCAAAGTGGAAACCGACGAAGGTCACTGGGCGGATGCCGCAGAGTATGATGATATTGGGAACATGGGTCACAGACCTCGTATCAAAGGCGGATACTTCCCGGTAATGCCTACCGATACAGGCGTTGACCTCAGAGCTGAAATGATGATGCTCCTCGAAGAAGTCGGTCTTGAAGTTGTGCTCGGACACCATGAAGTAGCACAGGGTCAGCATGAGATCGGTATTGTATTCTCAGACATCATTACCGCTGCGGACAATGTACAGAAATACAAATATGTGGTAAAAATGGTTGCTCACCTGAACGGTAAAACAGCGACATTCATGCCAAAACCTATCTATAACGATAACGGGAACGGTATGCACGTACACCAGTCACTCTGGAAAGAAGGCACAAACCTTTTCTATGAAGAAGGTGCGTATGCGAACCTGTCCAAAACAGCACTTAACTATCTTTCCGGTATCTTTAAACACAAAGAAGCCGTAGCAGCATTTACCAATCCCAGTACCAACTCCTACAAGAGACTGCTTCCTGGCTTTGAAGCACCGAGAATTCTGACATACTCAAGCCAGAACCGTTCTGCTGCGTGTCGTATCCCATATGGTGCCGGTGAAAAAGCAACAAGAATTGAAACAAGATTCCCGGATTCAACAGCATGTCCATACCTTGCATTCTCTGTACTGATGATGGCAGGTCTCGACGGTATCAAGAATGGCGGTTACGAGCTTGTTGGACCGGTCAATGAAGACCTGTTCGAAATCTCAAGAAGAGAACTTGCTGAGCGTGGTATTCCTGAGCTTCCAAGCACATTCAGAGATTCCCTCGAAGGCCTTGAAAAAGACCATGACTTCCTTGCACCTATCATGAGCAGTGACTACGTCATGGAATATGCACAATATATGTTCGACAGACATGTCTACCCTGTAGAAGGCCGTCCGACAGCATTTGAATATATCGCAACGTACTCTTGCTAATTCCTTTTCCCGGATTCTGTCCGGGGATATCACTTCCTCTTTTTTCTTTTTAGTGTATATTTTTTACAAAATTTAACCCAAATGATGCATTGAGGGCACCTTTAATTTAGATTTAACCTTTAGACAAAAAGTTTTTTCTCCTCTTCTTTCTTAAAGAACGTAAAATAGGTCCACAGTGTTGTACCGTACACAAAAATAGACAGTCCTACCACCCCAATAGTGACTGATTCAAATAGTTCCTTATAGGGATAGTTTGCCGGGATCATATGTACCAGAATGATGGAAAGCGCCCCTTTCATTCCGGAAAAGGTCAGGATGAACCATCCTTCTGTCCCTACAGGTTTGATCGAATCGATCGTCTTCCCGAAGAAAGCGAATTTTGCCATGGAAAGCGCACGGATAAGTGTTGTAACACCGAACATAATCAGTATTTCCGTTCTATAGTGCCAAAGTTTCTCAAAATCCACCATTTCCGCCAACACGAAAAAGATCATGACCGCTGCGATATACCCGAATTCTTTTGCCATTTCATAGATATATTCCAGTCTTTCATTGGTAGTGGCGCAGATATTCGACAGGCGCATTTGACGTAAAAAACTTTTTGCCACCGGTTTGCTTTCCAGACTGCAGGCCGCGTCTATATCCATATCGATCCACGCTTTGGTCGCGATGATCGCCGTGATCAGTGTCAAAATACCGCTCACATGCATCTCTTCTCCCAATACGTACGCGGCATATCCTTCTATAATGAAAGCAAAAAGTTCTCCACGCTTGTCTGAAAAAAGTTTCATCAGCATATAAAAGCCATACCCCAGAGCAAGCCCCATCCCGATACTCACCGCAAAGACACGCAGTGCTTCCGTTGTAGCATGCAGAGGATCGATATCGCCGTTCATCATCCACGGCAGTCCAATGAAGAAAAAAGCGATGACCGCTGTAGCGTCATTCCCCAGGGACTCTCCTTCTATCAGAACCTTGATATCATGGCTGATCCCTTTGAACTGTGAAAGGACCGATTGTACACTCACTGCATCGGTCGCCATATTGATAGCGAAGAGAGAGACGTAGGCACCCAGACTCAAGCCGGCAAAGACATCGAAGTAGTACAGGCTCGCACCGGCAGTGATGGAGAGTGCTACGGCAACGACTGCCAGATAGAAGATGCTCCATCCGTGCTTTTTGAGGTCAGAAAAATGCAGGTGCAGTGCATCGCCCATGAAGATCAAAGGGATACAAAAAAGAATGACCGTATCGAAATGCTCTGTCATGTCGATGGGAACTGCCGCTTTGAAATAGGTGTAGATGAGGTAGGAACCGGCGAGCAGCAGAAAGACCGAAGGGATCTTCAGCCGGCTTGCCAGTGCATCAGAGAATACTACAAGGCTCAAGATCGTGATCAGCATGATCTCCGGGGCAAAACTGTGCATAAATATCCTTTAAAAGAGTGTACCGCTGTCGTGGGAAGCGGGAGTGACCGGTTCGCTTCTTGTCGGATGCAGCGGGTCATCATTGTCAACCGGTCCCTCATGGATCGGTTCATCATCGATGTTGATGGTCTCGGCAAAAGGACTTTCCTCATCCGGGCTGACATCATTTGCATCATCATCGTACTGTACCTGGGTATCGGAATCCCAAACATCCATCATATCGGTATTTTCTTCCGTATGCTCTGCTTTCTTTTTCTCTTCAGGCAAGGGTGAAGTCTTGGTATACAGTTCACTTTTCCCTTTGTACTCACCACGATAGACCCCCTCAGGAATATCAAAAGTCCTTTTCAATTTGGGATCGATCTTCAGGAGCTTTTTAAAATAATAAGCGAATGCAGGCGCTGCCAGTGCACCGCCGGTAGCCCCTTTTCCTATGGGTTTGTTATTGTCGCGTCCAAACCATGAGACCACTTCTATCGTAGGAGAATAGCCGCAGAACCAGGCATCCACTCCTTTATTGGTGGTGCCCGTTTTCCCGGCAAGCTCCAAGCCTTTGACCTGAGCATTCTTTCCCGTACCCCTCTTGACCACATCCCTCAGGATATCTGTCATCAGATATGCCTGTTCCGGTGTCGTGAAATCGGCGATCTCTTTGGGACGGGTCTCATAGATGACTGCTCCTTCCCGGGAAATGACTTTGCTGATCAGCCTTGGCTCTATCATATGTCCCCTATTGGCAAAAACAGAAAAGATCTGTGCCATTTTCAGAGGAGAAAGTCCAAGGTTCCCCAACGCGATGGACATGTCTCTGGGGATATGAGGCACATCCAGGAAAGCAAGACGTTTCCGTATGGTACTGACACCGATCTCAGATACAAGATTGATAGTTGCAAGGTTTCTGGAGTGTACCAGTGCTTCACGCAGAGGCATGAAACCTTTAAAATCCCTTTCATAATTCTTGGGTGCCCATACTTGCGGTTTGCCGTTCTTATAGTACTGGAACGTCCTTGCCATATCTGTCAGGGGCGAGGCCGGGTTATACCCCATATCCAGGGCGGTCTGATAGATGAAAGGTTTAAAGGCAGATCCCGGCTGTCGCAATGTCTGCGTGACACGGTTGAAAGCCGACTTTTTGTAATTGACACCGCCTACCATGGCCAGAATATCCCCTGTTTTGCTCTCTACTGCGACAAAGGCCGTATTGATCGTTGAAGTATCCGGTTTTTCCCTGTATTTCTTCAGTACCTTTTTATAGGCATAATCCACAGCTTCTCTGGCGATCTTTTGCTGTTTCATATCGATCGTAGTATAGATCCTGTAACCCGCAGTACGAATATCATCGCCACGTTTTTTGAAACGCCGCATCACTTCATCGACCACATAAGGGGCGATATTCTGTGTCAACGAAGTCTTATAGATCTTTGGGGATTCCTTTACTGCTTTGAGGTAGTCACTCTCCGTGATCCATCCTAGACTCTTCATACGGTAGAGGACATTGTTGGCACGGTTCAAAGCCCGCTTGTAATGCTTGATAGGATTGTAATAGCTCGGTGCATTGGGCAGGCCCACAAGCAGTGCCGATTCCTTGAGCGTCAAGTTTTCCAAATCTTTGTGAAAATAGCCGTTTGCCGCTGTTTTCACACCAAAATAGTTATTTCCGTAAGAGATCTCATTCAGATAACGCTCGATGATCTGCTCTTTGGTCAACGCATGTTCGATCTTGAGTGCCAGGATCGCCTCTTTGATCTTTCGTGCAAGTTTTTTCTCATTGCTCAGGATCTTGTTTTTAATCAGCTGCTGAGTAAGCGTACTCCCTCCCTCTACAAATTTTCCCGCCTTGATATCTTTGAGTATCGCCCGGATGATCGCATCCGGATTGACACCGTTATGCTCGAAGAATTTTGTATCTTCCATCGCAATGAGACCTTCTACAAGATGGCTGGGAAGTTCGTCATACCGCGCATAGAGACGATGCTGCTTTTTAAAAACATAGGCAAGTTTCTTACCATTGCGATCCATGATCACCGAGGAAATCTCCGGCTTGTAGTTGATCAGTTTGTCCGCATCCAGAGAGATCTCTTCATAGGCATAAATGAATGCCGCCGTCAAGGCAACAATGAAAATGAACATCAAGATGATGGAACCTTTGATCAAACTGCTGAACACGCGAACCCTTTATTTGTTATATTTATAATATTATTGTAACGTAGTATCGCTAATGAGATGCAGCACCTCTTTCAATGACTTTTTTGAAACCCCGAGTCTGGG
>JALSTF010000236.1 GCA_026983895.1 Sulfurovum sp. | reverse complement strand
GTGTCAGGGGTACAAAGATCCAGTGGTAGAGTGCGGTCAACGCAAACTGTGCTCTGGACCAGTCAACCAGTGAAGGGTCTATATGTTCCATACTATTTTCCTTGTTGTGTGGTAAGTTGATTTAAAATGTAATCACTTCTTTGTGTGTCGTTGGAAAAGTTCTTTTGAAGTATATCGGGGAAAAAAAGCCATTTGACGATGACGAACATCACAAAGACTTTGACAAGGATAAGTATCCACAGCTTTTTCCCGATGCGCATATTTTTAAAACCGTCATAATAGAGGTCAAATATCCACCATAGTGTTTTTTTCAACATAAGAGGGATCACCTCTTATGCATGGCTATGTATGCTTGTCTCACCTTTGTCAAGTGTTTTCAGTGCGTCCTGCGCTTTTTCAAGCATTTCCGTATTGCCGTGCAGGAGTACGATCAGTTTCCCCTCTTTGATAAGGTCGGCATAGCGGTGTGCGTCGCTCTCCTCAATACCAAGATCCACGAACCATCCTACAAGGGCTGAAACACTGCCTACTGCGGCTGCACCGCCAAGTGCACCGGCAAGGGAGGTGATGATAGGCCCTGCTGCAAGAAGCTGTCCGAAACCCGGTACCCATGAAAAGAACAGACCGGTCAGAAAACCGCCGATACCGCCCCAAATGGCACCTTCTTTACCCCACTGGATGATATCGTTGTTCTCTTTGTCTATCTCCAATGAGTCTTTGGGCTCGAAATCACTGCCTTTCCCAAGCACGGAAATGTCTTCTCTCTGGGCTATTTTTTTATCTATCAGAATTCTGACAGCATCCGCTGCATCTTTATGTGTGTCGTATACGGCTATCAAATGATCATTTTTCATCTGTGTATCCTTTCATTTTGAAGATAGGGTTATTATAGTGCAAAAAAACTAACAGTATCTGTAAGTTGGTTAACATTCAAGGATGAAGCCTGTGGCTTACAGGGCACCTCTAATAATAGGTGATACTCACAGCATTACCTATTATTAGAGGTGCCCTACAGGCTGCTTCGGTAGAATTGGTAGAACATGAAACAGGTGAGCAGCAGTGTCACTATCATGGCAAAAACAGAAAAAAAGTTGCTGAAACGGCTTGCCGTGTAGTCTCCCATGATCGCTTTGTTGTTGGAGATCATCAGGGCAATAGCGATCAGGAGAGGGATCAGCATGCCGTCGAGTACTTGAGAATAGTAGAGTGCATCAACGACAGATACGGCAGGGGTCATATCTATAATATTTCCAAATATCAAAGCGCCTACAAAGACAAAATAAAATCCTTTTGCATCACTGACCTTGTTGTCCATACCTTCACGCCATCCGAAAGTATCGGCCACAGCATAGGCTGTCGAGCCTGCAAGGACGGGAATGGCCAGTAGGCCTGAAACTATGATGCCGAGACTAAAGAGCAGGAATGCATACTCTCCCGCTGCGGGTCTGAGTGTTTCGGAAAGTGTTGTGATATCCTGTATGTCCGCACCCTTGCCATAGAGCAGGAGTGCTCCCACAGCGATCATGCAGTACGCCAGGATATTGGAGTAGAGCATGCCTGTCACTGTGTCAAATCCTACTTCATCTGCCTGTACCACACTCTTTTTTTCCTCCTTTTCTTCCGCTGCCTGCCAAAAAAGCATATAGGGAGAGATGGTCGTTCCAAGCATACCGAGTGCAGCGATTATCCATGCAGAATTATGTTGTATGTGTGGCGTAAATGTGTCTTTCAAGAGTTTGATGATATCAGGTTTGGCCATAATGAGAGAAATGACATAGACTCCCAATACAGCGGTAAGAACAATCAATACATTCCTGATCGTTTTATATTTACCGAATAGAATGAGATAGACGATAAGTGCAGTAATAGGAATTAAAAAATAGATTGTCGGATAACCGATGATGATATGTAAGATTGCAGCGATGGCATTGAGGTCGGCACCGATGGTAAGGATGTTCGCGAGAGCAAGTACCATTACCATCATGACCGTAAGCTTTTTGGAGTAGAAGGCCGTAGTGATCTCAGGCAGACTTTTACCGGTCACGATCGCGATACGTGCTACGGTATTTTGTATGGCGATCATCATCGGTGTGGAAAGAAGCAAGAGCCAAAGCTGTGTGAATCCGGTGGTTGCCCCGACGACGGTATAGGTGACGATACCCGCAGGATCATCTCCCGCACCGCCGGTGATAAGCCCTGGTCCCAGCGCTTTGATCCGTTGGCGGTTTTTGGCGATCTCTTCCCTGATACGGATCTTTAGAGGCATTTTTTTCCTTTGTATGGTCTCTTAGCGTACCCTAAAAAATGAACAGATCCGTTTTGATGGACGTGAGCAGATCTTTGGACAATGTATCATCAAAAAGAAAATTTTCATTTTCCGAATGTAAAACGACAAGGTCAGCCTTTTGTCGGTTGATGTAGGCAACGATATCGGCATCCAGCTCATTGACGATCTCTCCGGAAAGTCCGGTTCTTTTCTTTAACGCTTCAAACGCTTCTTTCTGTGTCTCCAGCATCTCCTGGTCAAATTCGATATCGACTGCCGGATCGAGCGGAAGGGCGACAAAATCTTCATCAAAAATATAGTTTTCTGTGACATACGAGGGTTCAAAGAGCAGTTTGATGGATGCTGAAGGGAAGAGCGTCTGTACGCTCTGAATGTATCTTTCATTGTTCTCGTTCATGTCGACAGGGAAAAGAATATGCCGGTATTCGGGAATGTCAGATTTTAAAACAAGCATCGCCGTAGAGACTTTTTTTGCCAATTTGGCAGTGATCTCTTCTCTGAAAGCAGAGAGGATCAATGTATGTGTATCCTTCCCGATCATCGCTGCAACACGGTCAACGGTATCGGATTCTTCGATGAAGACCGCATAGGGAGATGCTGTTTCCAGCGAGGAAAGGACCTTTTCGATCTCTGCTTTGATACTCTTTTTATCGAGGCCGCCTGTCTCTGATGTCCTGAAATAGTCCGGTATGTCAAAGAGCCTGTTCTCATGCACGAACAGGATCTCCAGGACTGCATTGTTCGTACGTTGCAGTTCTGCTGCCTTGCGGAGCAGTTTTTCGATCGCTTCTGCTTCATTGATGACCACCAGTATTTTTTCTATCTTGTCTACCATTTTATCTCCTTTTTGGATGCTCTTTTAAAGTATTTCTTCAACCTCTTTGCTCCATTCATCGATTTTGCTTTTCTGATGGCTTTTACTGTGGGCTTTCACAGCCCATAGTGACGCGATCAGACTCAGAACGACGAATATCCATGGGTTTATTATATCATATGCATAGTAGTCTATCATCGCTGTAATGGTCAAAAAAAGTATAAAGTAAACGATAAAAAGTGCTATTTTGTGTTTGGTCTTCATACGTGTTTCCCTTTTGTCTCATTAAAATGAATTTATGTCAGAAGTATAGAACAATAGGGTTAACGCTTCTGTCAGTTGATGAACAGAATAAAGAAAAGGAATATTCTATAATGTTATAGAAATGTTACCGACTGTGAAATAAAAGCAAAAGGCGGATATGATTGTCAGATAAGTACAGAACGACAGTAATTCATGTAGGAGAAGCAAACAATGGCTGATACAACGATAAAACAGATAAAAGCATTGGAGATCCTGGATTCACGGGGTAATCCGACCGTGAGGGTCTTTATGGAACTGGAAGACGGGACAAAGGTTTCATCTTCCGTGCCTTCGGGGGCAAGTACGGGAGAGTATGAAGCTGTTGAGCTCAGAGACAAAGATCCCAAACGGTATGACGGCAAGGGTGTCCTGAATGCGGTGGACAATGTCAATACCCAGATTGCACCGCTGCTCATAGGGATGGATGCCAGAGAACAGGCGAAAATAGACAGCGCAATGATCGGGCTTGACGGAACGCAAAACAAATCGAATCTGGGTGCCAATGCTATTTTGGGTGTTTCTATGGCAGCGGCAAAGGCTGCGGCACAATCAAGCGGTGTCGAACTTTTTCGCTACCTTGGCGGGGCAGATGCCAGACGGCTGCCCGTGCCGTGTATGAATATTCTCAACGGCGGGGAACATGCGGACAACAGCGTGGATTTTCAAGAATTCATGGCAGTACCGGTCGGTGCACCTACATTCGGTGAGGGACTCCGTTATGTCGCGCAGACTTTCCATGCACTCAAAAAAATACTGGCAGCGAAAGGACTGGCGACTTCAGTAGGGGATGAGGGCGGTTTCGCACCGGACCTGCAAAGCAATGAAGAAGCTATGGAGCTCATCATCGAAGCGATAGAAACTGCCGGATTTGAACCGGGTAAAGATATCATGATAGGTATCGACAGTGCCGCTACCTCATTCAGTACCGATAAAAAAGGCAACTATGATCTCAAATGGTCCGGGGCAGGGAAGAAAACGAGTGATGACTTGATCGCACTTGCCAAAGAGTGGGTCGAGAAGTATCCTATTCTGTTCTGGGAAGACCCTCTGGCCGAAGAAGACTGGGAAGGCTTTGCCAAATTCACGGCGGAACTCGGAGAGAAGATCGAGATCATAGGGGATGACCTGTTCGTAACGAATACGAAGTTCATCGCCCGTGGTATTCAGGAAAAAAGTGCCAATGCCTCCCTGATCAAACTCAATCAGATCGGAACGGTCACAGAAACGATCGACGCGGTGCGTATGTGCAGAGACCATGGCTGGCGTTATCTGATCTCGCACCGTTCCGGTGAAACGGCCGATACTTTCCTTGCAGATTTTGCCGTTGCGATGGACGGCGGACAGTTAAAGACCGGATCGGCTTCAAGAAGTGAAAGACTTGCCAAATACAATCGTCTGCTCGAAATAGAGATGCTGCTTGATGAAGGAGCCCTGTATTATGAATAGCGATCCCTCAGTCAATATTGCCATACCGGAACTCCCCGAGGCCATCCGCGGATTAAAAGAGATCTCTCTCAATCTTTGGTGGACCTGGAATTCACGGGGTAAAAATCTTTTTAAACTCCTCAATGCCTACTTGTGGAAAGAGAGCAATCACAATCCGATCCTTATGCTGCAAATGATCTCTGCAGATGAACTCGGCAAAGCCTGCGAAAATGAATATTTTATGCGCGAATATCATTATGTCTACGATCTGTTCAAAGTCTATATAGACGACAGTAATATTTACGCGGACGAACCCCTTCCTATCGCCTATTTCTGTGCAGAATACGGTTTGCACCATTCCGTACCCATCTATTCGGGCGGCTTGGGTTTTCTGGCAGGGGATATCTTAAAGGAATCGAGTGATATGGGCTTGCCGATGGTCGGTATAGGCTTTATGTACCCGAAAGGATACGTGCGCCAGTTCATGGGGGCGGACGGATGGCAGAACAGTGCGGAAGAACCCATAGAAAAAGATGTGGCACCCATCGAGAGGGTTTTGGATGAAGAGAAGAATCATTTTACGATTCAAGTGCCTTTTATCGATCCTCCTGTCTATGCAAGTGTATGGAAGATCAATGTAGGAAGGGTCACACTCTATCTTTTGGATACTGACATTGACGAAAACGACCCCTGGGACAGGCAAATTTCTTCCAGGCTTTATACGCCTGACCTCAATCAACGGCTGCGTCAGCAGATCGTACTTGGGATCGGAGGCTACAGAGTCCTGGAAGAGCTGGGTATCGAGTACTCCATTTTGCACTTGAACGAAGGCCATCCCGCTTTTGCCCTGTTCGAACGCGTGCGCAGTTTCATGGAAAACGAGAACCTTGCTTTGGAAGAAGCCCTGGCAAAAGTCAAAAGCACTTCGGTATTTACAACACATACCCCGCTCCAGGCAGCGACTGATGTATACAACTTCGACATGATGAGTGCTTCCTTTCGGGATTATTGGGAAAAAATGGGGATGAGCAAAGAGCAGTTCATGCATTTTGGGATCAACCCCGACGATCCCAATGCCGGTTTCAATATGACCGTTTTCGGAATGAATCTGTGTGATCATAGAAATGCAGTCAGCAAGAAGCACTGTGAAGTCGCCACAAAGATATGGTCGCATGTCCTGCCCGAGAGTACAAAAGAAAAACCTGCTATGGATTATGTGACCAATGGCGTGCATCTCCCGACATGGATAGGAGATGAGCTCTACACTGTTCTGGTCGATGCTCTTGGAGACAAATGGGACCTCATACAGGATGACAGTGCCTTATGGGGATTTGTCAACGATATCAGCAATAAAAGGCTTTGGAAAATTTCGCAAAAGAACAAAGTGACCATGGTCAATTTTATACGCGAACGTGTCCGCATAAAGTATGCCAAAGACGGCATCGATCCTGTCGTTGCCATGACAGAAGGGGTGCTGTTGGACCCTGATGTCCTGACCATCGGTTTTGCCCGGCGTATGACTGCATACAAACGTCCCGATCTGATCCTGCATGATCTGGACAGGCTGGAGAAAATCGTAAACAATAGAGACAAACCTGTCCAGCTTGTATTTGCAGGAAAAGCGCATCCTTCGGATATAGAAGGGAAGAAGATACTGCAGCATATTTTCAAAACAGCGCAGGACGGCAGATTCAGGGGGCGCATCGCGTTTATTGAAGATTATGGCGAAAATGTTGCCAAGTATCTTCTGCATGGTGTCGATGTGTGGCTGAACAATCCCCAGATACCGATGGAAGCATGCGGAACCAGCGGGATGAAAGCATCACTGAACGGTACGCTCCATCTCTCTGTCCCTGATGGCTGGTGGCCGGAAGCTTACAATGGCAGGAACGGCTGGGCATTTGGGAAAGAACCTTCCGATACAGTTACGGATGCTGAAGCCCTGTATGCTTTGCTGGAAAATGAGATCATCCCCCTGTATTATGATGTGGACAACAATGGCGTACCCAATCACTGGGTATTGAAAATGAAAGAAGCGATGCAGAGCATACCGCCGGCATTCAGTGCAAGAAGAATGATGAAGGATTATCTGGACAAGTTCTATATACCCATCTCGAAGAATGCGCAAGCGTAGAAACAATAACGAAAAGGAGGAGATATGACGATGAATAACACAGGGGCAGGGAAGGTCGTTCCCAAAGAAGCGTTGGTGAATATCCCTGCGCTTGTGAGTGCCTATTATGAATACGAACCTGACTGTTCCCTGGAGCATGAGCGGGTGAGTTTCGGCACTTCCGGGCATCGAGGAGGGGCTTTGCATAAAAGCTTCAATGAAGCCCATGTCATGGCGATCACCCAGGCGCTTTGCGAATACAGAAAAAAGATGCATTATGACGGAGTATTGTATATAGGAAAAGATACGCATGCACTGTCCATTCCTGCACAAATGACGGCTGTACGTGTCTGCGTTGCAAACAATGTCAATGTCGCTGTATCGAAGGATGATGCGTACACGCCGACCCCTCTTGTCTCTTTTGCGGTTCTGGAGCACAACAAAAGGGGAGAAACGGCGGCGGACGGCATTGTGATCACACCGTCGCACAATCCGCCCCAGGACGGAGGATTCAAATACAACCCTCCGAACGGAGG
>JALSTF010000235.1 GCA_026983895.1 Sulfurovum sp. | reverse complement strand
TGTGAAGTCATTTTCAAAGGAGTACGTATCAAGCCTGGGCAGCATATTATGGTGGCCAGAAGAGAAGACAAGTTCATTGTGGCACTTCCGGGGTTTGCCTACTCTGCAACAGTGACAGCCTTGCTTTATGTCGTGCCGCTGATAGAGAAGCTTCAGCAGGGAAGATCAACCCTGCACCGCGTCAATGCCAGACTCAAAGAGCCCTTTCGCAAGCGTGCAAGGAAAGCGGAGTTCACCGCCTGCAACATTACGTTGTTCCAGGGGGAATACTTTGTTGACTTTAAAGGCAAGAAAGTCGGTACTTCTGCTATTATGACCAATATGCTCGGCGATACGGCACTGCTTTATACTTCTGAAGACGATACGTCAAAGGAGGCAGGCGAAACGGTGACCGTACTTCTTTTTGGGTAGGCGGGACCGTTTAGCGGTTCCCATAGTACTTAAGAAACAGTGCAAGTTCTGCTGCTGTTTGGCATCCTGCATTGATCGCCTCATTCCATAACGCTTTATTTGTTTTTAAATTCATTCCTCATCCTTTTAATGATTTATCTGTCAATTGTATATATTTTTGTGATAAATTGTAATAAATATGTCAAATTGTCATACTTTTAAGAATAAATAGTTTATAATGTACTCTATTTTTACAATAAAGGAGCCAAAATGTTTGTTTTTAATGAAGTGATCGAAAAATTGAAAGATGTGATCTCCGAGACGAAAATAGGGGGAAAGGTCTTTGACAAAGATGTGGCACAGGCGCTGAATATCCCTCAGGCGACATTCGCTACGATGAAAAAACGAAACTCTATTCCCTACGAGGAGATCCTGGAGTTCTGTGCGTTAAAGAAGATATCGGTCAATTGGCTTTTTTTTGATCAGGCAGTCGATATGCTCAAGGAACAGACAGAAAAGTTCTTTCAGGTACGCTACTTTGCCGACATACGCGCCAGTGCAGGCGGGGGTGCGGAAGTCTTTGACGAACATTACGAGACCATTACCGTTGACGAGAAGATCATGCACAATATGGTAGGGTTGGGCAATACCCAACTCGAAGCGATCCATGTGGACGGTGAATCGATGGAGCCTACGTTGCAGGACGGGTCGATCGTTTTTCTTGACAGGACCCAGACGGATATCAAAAAAGACGGTATTTTTATCGCTTCGACCACGGCCGGGCTCTTTATCAAACGTATACGCCAGAGGGCTGACGGCATGGTGGAACTTATTTCCGATAATAAAAACTATTCTCCAGAAGTGCTTTCCCCGGATGAAGTACAGATCGTCGGTAAAGTGGTGGGGAACATCGAGTCTCTGTAGGATGGTAAAGATCGTATGCTAATGGTTATCGGCACACGCTACGCACCTGACACTTTCGGGACGTATGGACATGCGCCCTGCGCCTATCTCTTCTTCGCATTCGATACAGATGCCGAACATGGGTTTGTCGATACGAAGCAGGGCATTTTTGAGTCTTGTGAGACGTATGTGTGATTCATCGAGGATCTTTTGGCTGACTTCCTGCTCCGCCATCGCTTCCATACGGGTCAATCTTCCGAGGGAACAGTCCGGGGCAATGGGCTTTGCTTTTTCTTCCAGTGTCTCTATCTGCAATTCAAGATCGGTGATTGCTTGCAGGATCGTCTCTTTTATGGTATCTTTCTCTTTCTGGGTCATTTTGGCTACTTTATAGTGGTGAAAGATTATAGCAAAAAGGATCGATGTGAGAACTTTACTTCTTTTGTGTGTTGCTTGTGTCTCGTTGTGGGCAGCGTATCGGCATACCAATGCGCTGATAGACGAGGATTCTCCCTATCTTCAGCAGCATGCACACAATCCGGTGAACTGGTACCCCTGGGGAGAGGCAGCATTTGAAAAAGCCAGAAAGGAACACAAATTCATTTTTCTTTCCATCGGGTACAGTACCTGCCACTGGTGCCATGAGATGGAAAAGGAAAGCTTCACCGACGAAACAGTGGCCACACTGCTCAATAAAGATTTTGTCTCCATCAAGGTGGACCGGGAGGAGTATCCGCAGATTGACAAGAAATATCAACAGCTTTACCTGTCGTTTTGGGGAAAGCGCGGCGGGTGGCCGTTGAGTGTTTTTATGACACCGGAAGGGAAAGTATTTCATCTGGGTACCTATATCCCCAAAGAGGAGGGGTACGGTTCCAAAGGGTTGCTTCAAATGCTCCCCGCCTTTGCTTCTCTGAAACAGCATCCGGACAGGCTGAAGACGTTAACGGATAAATATATGGCAGCGACGGGGAAAGGAATACCGCAAAAGCTGTTTAAAGCACCTGTCACAAAAGGATGGATGCATGCAACTGTTTCTGCGATAGCCAAAACCTTCGATCGCAAAAACGGCGGTTTTGGGACAAGGCCGAAATTTCCCGAAGCCTCCAAAATAGGACTGCTGCTGGATATATACCGTTTGAATGGAAACCACACTGCCTATGAAATGGCAAAAATGACACTGGATAAAATGGCCTTGGGCGGTATTTACGACCAGATCGGCGGCGGATTCTTCCGTTATACGACCGATGCGCAATGGCAGAGTCCCCATTATGAGAAAATGCTCTATGCCAATGCCGAAATGATCCCTCTCTATGTAGCGATGTTTGAAGAGACGAAGCATCCCTTTTATAAAAAGGTCGCTGCGGAGACGATTGCCTCTATGCAGATACATTATATGCGTGATGGACTCTATTTTTCTGCCAGCGATGCGGACAGTGATGGGGAGGAGGGCGGCTATTTTATCTATCGTTATGAAGCGGTCAAAGAGGCACTGATCCAAAAAGGGATGGATGCAAAAAGAGTTGAAAAGGCCCTTGCCTACCTGGGGATAGAGGAGGACGGCAATGTGGACGGGGAACTCTCCCATGCCCATATTGCGGGAACTGTGAAGCCGGCAGGACTTGAAAAGGTCAAAACCTATCTGCGATCGCTGCGGGAGCAGCGCACCTTTCCTTTCGTGGACAAAAAGATCATCACAGCATGGAACGCCATGATGGTCAAAGCGCTTTTTGTTGCATCGAAGATAGATCCGGCCTATCTTGAAGATGCACAGAAAAGCCTTTCTTCGCTCTGGAAACTGATGCGTAGAGGCGATACGCTTTATCACCAGGTGCTCTGGGGGAAAAGACCGAAGCAGAAAGCGCTGCTGGAAGATTACGCGTTTCTCTGTGATGCCTGCATTGAAGGATATGAACGCACCTTCGATCCGGTGTACCTCAAGCGTGCAGGAACCCTGGGGAGAGAAGCTGTCGCAACATTTTACCGAAAAGGAAGATGGTATCTGAGTGCCGACAGGGTAAAGACAGTGGCCGACTTTGATGACCGCTACTACACTTCGCCGCTGAGTACGATGCTTGCATCACTTCTGAAACTGGCTGCGCTGAGCGAGAAGATGCAGTACCTGAAGGTCGTTCGGGAGAGTATAGCACAGGGAGGAGCGGTATTGCAGGCGCATCCGGAGCGTGCCCCCAAACTGGCAGATGTTTATCTGCGATTGACATACGGAGATGTGATCATCCATGCCGATAAGACACTGTTGCAAAATGCACGCAAAGCGATCGATGCCATACGCTATCCTTTTGTTTTAAGCAAGGTTGAACGCAGCAGTGAGTATCTTGCCTGCCGTATCAATAGCTGTTTTGCCCATGATGGGAATATCACAGCACTGATCGAGAAAATAGAAAAGGCGGTGCGGCAGTATGCTGACGATGAATGAGGATCTCGGGGGTGCCCTGAAACACTATTTGGCACTGATGGATGCCGCGGAATATTATGATGCGCATGAAGTGCTCGAAGAGGCCTGGCATCCGCTGCGCCTGGGAAAGGACCCGCTGGCCAATCTTGCCAAAGGGTTGATCAATGCGGCGGTCTCCTTCGAGCATATCAAGCGGCACAGGGAAAATTATGCGGCAAAGGCGCGGAAAGTAATGGTATCGTACGAACGGCACAAACACCTCTGCCGTGAGGGGATCATCCATTATGAACTCTTCGCATCGGCATGCCGAAAAACGGAAATGCTGAAACAGCAGCACGGGGAGGTCTTCGATGTTCTGGTATCATGAGCTTACCCGGCACTCCTATCTTTCGGTACGGCAGAACCCCAACTACCTCTCCTGGGAAGACCAGCCGAGTGTCTACAAGCATTACCCTGAATCATTTGAACGGTTTCTTTTGGATATGGAGGATGAAGAGGATCGTTTTCTTTTTTACAGTGCCGGACTGACGGCCAAAAAGAGCTATCCGGAAGGAGAATACTACCTGCGCATCAACCCCAGTGCCGGAGCACTTTATCCCAATGAACTTTATGTGCAGATCCGGGATGTCAAAGGGAAACGGAACGGCATCTACCACTATGATGTGGCGGAAAATGCTTTGGTGCTTCTCCATGCGCTGGAAGAGGAGGCGGGGCTGGAGCCCTATCTGGGCTACAGGCATGCCATGAAGGGCTACCTGTTCCTGGTTTCGGCTATCTATTACCGTTCAAGCTGGAAATACAAGAAAAGAGCGCTGCGCTACTGCCTTCTGGATGCAGGGCACCTGCTGGGTAGCATCGAAGCGAGCGCTCTGCTCAAACCGCACGCCACTCAGCTCTGCTACAATATGGACAGAGGCAGCCTCAATGCAATGTTCGGTTTTGGACACAAGGAGTGGTTCCTCTCGGCTGCTTCCGTAGCGGTACCGATATCCCATAGCGATGTCGTACCGGTACAGTTCTCTCTGCCCTATGCGGAGGGGAGCGGCAGTTTTGAGAAGAGTGACGTGATCGAAGAGGCCTACGAAGAGACGAAGGTGGTTCACTCATGCAGAAAGGAGGTGCGTGCGCCGAAGTTCACCTACGAGACCGGGATGCTGCAACAGACGATCTTTCAGCGCCGCTCACAGAGGGGCTTCACAGGTGAGGCGATCACAAAAGGGCAGTTCCATTACCTCATGGAGGTACTGGCCCAGCCGATACTCAGCGACTGCGATGAAACGGTTTCGGTCTATACGGTCGTCAACCGGGTGCTCGATATGCCGCTGGGCCTTTACAAAGAGGGTGCATACGTGAAGTACGGGGACTTCTCCCGTCAGGCAGGATATCTTTGCCTCGAGCAGTATTCGCTGGCCGAAAAGGGGGCATTGACCTTCTTTCTGACATCAAAGGGCGGGAACTATCAGGCACTCTATCAGAAGGCAGGCATCATCGGCCACCGGCTCTATATCGCAGCGGGGTACCTTGGTCTTGGATGTTCGGGTATAGGCGCCTACTATGACGATGAGGTGAATGCCTTCCTGGAAAATGAGGAGATGGTACTGTATGCTTTGGCTATAGGGAAATAGGCAGTACGAAAGGCAACTGCCGATCGTTTATTTCTTCGTAGCGATACGCAATATGATATAGCCCAGAAGGCCGGAGAAGAAGGATCCCAGCAAGATAGCCAGCTTGTCGGCATATTGATAGATCTGTGTATCGTTATAGGCCAAAGAATCGACAAAAAGACTCATCGTGAACCCGATACCGGTCAGGACACTCACGCCGTAAAGGAGTATCCAGCTGCTCTCTTTGGGCAGGGACGCAAGCCCTGTTTTGATCGCCAGCCAGGAGAACCCGAACACACCCAGCTGTTTTCCGATAAAAAGTCCCAGCATGATCCCCATGGGTACGGTTCCGGACATTTCTCCCGGAGAGATCCCTTTGAGGTCCACGCCGGCATTGACGAAGGCAAAAAGGGGCAGGATGAAGAATGCGACCCAGTGGTGCAGGTCATGTTCCATCTCTTTTGCCATGGAAAACGTTTTGCCGTGCTTGTCACGGGAAGAGAGAGGGATCATGAAAGCCAGTGCTACACCGGCCAGCGTCGCATGTACACCGGACTTGAGTACAGCCACCCACAGGACGATCCCCACCACGATATAGGCGGATTTGATGGCAACATTCATACGGTTCATGACAAAAAGGACCACCAATGCAACGGAAGCGATAGTGATCGAGAGCAGCGAGAGGTCGGAAGTGTAAAAAAGGGCAATGATCACAATGGCACCCAGGTCATCGATGATCGCCAGCGCCATCAGAAATATTTTGAGAGAGACAGGGATACGGGGCCCAAGCAGAGAAAGGATACCCAGAGCAAACGCGATATCGGTCGCTGTCGGAATAGCCCAGCCATTCAAAGAAAAAGAGTCCTCTTTGTTGAAAAGAATGAAGATCAGCGCAGGAATGGCCATGCCTCCGAGCGCTGCGACAGCAGGAAGGGTGATCTGTTTCAAAGAGGAGAGATGGCCCTCCATGACCTCTCTTTTGACCTCAAGACCAATAAGAAAGAAGAAGATCGCCATGAGGCCGTCGTTGACCCACAGAAGCAGCGGTTTGGCGATATGCAATGCACCGAAACGTATCTCTACCGGTGTATGCAGGAAACTGGTATAGAAGTGAGAGAGAAAACTGTTTTGTAAAAAAAGTGCCAGTATTGTGACAAAGATCAGTATGATCCCGGCTGAGGACTCTTTGTGTATAAAGGCTTCAATGGCTTTTTTCATAGGTGTCTCCTGAATTCAGTGTTTGAAAGCATATCCTATTTTTTCAAGTGTCTGCTTTAATTTTTCCCGGCACTCTCCCTGGAATTCCAGTGCATCTTCTCTGACCGTTCCTCCCGTACCGAGTGTGCTTTTGAGTGTTTTGAGCAGTTTTTTGAGCTCCTTCTCTTCTATGGAGAATGGCTGCACGATCGTCACTGTTTTCCCCCGGCGTTTTTCTTTGCTGAAGTGAAGCCGGTGTTTTTCGGGCGTTTTGGTCTCTTTGGATATGCCTGCTTTGTCTTTCTTTTTATTGTCAGCCTGCCAGCCTTCGCCCAGATCACTGCCCATTTCGAACATATTCTTATTTGGTTTTGCCATCTTCTTCTCCTGTGCCCGGTGCTTTCCACATAGAGGTTGTCAGGCCCCTGTCGACCAGCTCCAGCTGTGTCGTGTAGACCGCTTCCCACCTTTTTGCAATGCTTTGATAGGTTTTGTGATTTTCACTGTCGGGCAGGTAGCTTCTCTCCCACGTCACCAGCTTCTCTGCGGCAGCCTCGATGCTCTTATAGATCCCTGCACCGACCCCTGCGGCCATCGCTGCACCGAGGGCGGTGGCTTCTGTCACGGCAGGAACTTTGACCGTCATCCCGGTCACATCGGCAAGGATCTGGCACCAGAGTTCGCCCCGGCTGGCGCCTCCGGCAAAAACGATCTCGTCAAAATCCATCCCGGTGAAGGCTTTGACCTTTTCCAGGTTGATCGCCGAGACGATACAGGCATTCTCTTCGAGGCTGCGGAACATGGAAGCCTTGTTGCACAGAGCCGGATCGAGGTTGAGGTTGATGAAAGAGGGGGCGGCGTGGTACCACTTTCCGTATTTCATACTGTCCGAGAAGATGGGCAGGATGCCGCAGGATCCGACAGGCACCGCTTTGGCTTTTTCCTCAAGGATCTCGTAGGCATCTTTTCCGCGCTCCTGGGCCTGCTGTTTCTCCATGTCGCAGAAAGCGTCCCGGAACCAGCGCATGACC
>JALSTF010000234.1 GCA_026983895.1 Sulfurovum sp. | reverse complement strand
ATTCAAGGTCAGCCCGCTCTACAAGCAGAAATGTTCTTCCTGTCACGGTGTCAACGGCGGAGGGATCATCGGTCCAAAGCTTGTCGGCTTGAGTGCAGAAAAAGTATACAAAGATTTGACTGATTTCAAGTCAGGTGCAAGAAAGAACTATGTCATGTACGGTCTGCTTAGTAAAATGGATGATGAACAGCTTAAATCACTTTCAGATGAAATAGGCTCTTTTGAGCAGAAGCTTAAAGCACAATAGTAGAATAAGGGCAGCCTGATCCGGCTGCTTTGAAGCATCTTCATTAAAGGATAACAAATGGATAGATATAACGGTAGTGTCAAAGAGCTGATCAATGCGTCTTTGCTGAGTACCTTGTATTACAGAACAAAAGAAGGAAAGTTGCGTCTGACCATCCGGGCGTGGCGATGGCTGAGTATTTTCATCATCAACCTGCTCTTCTTCCTCTCCTTTCATATCGATATGCAGCTTCTTGAAGGAACGCTGAACGGTTCGAGACTTTTTGGATTTCACCTGATCGATCCGTTCACGGCACTGGAGATCTTTGCCGCCGAACACCATTTTCACATCAATGTGATCATCGGAAGTGTCACGCTGGTCGTATTCTATTTCCTTGTCGGAGGAAAGGCGTACTGTTCGTGGGTGTGCCCCTATGGGTTCCTCAGTGAGATCGGAGAACGTATTCATCAGATCCTGATAAGAAAAAAGATCATTAAAGAGCATAAATTTACACCCAATGTACGTTTTGTTTTCTGGGCGATCTTTTTGGCGGCTGCGGCCATAGATGGTTATCTGGTCTTTGAAATGATCAATCCTATAGGGTATATCAGCCGTGCTATCACCTACGGCTGGAGTCTGGCACTGGTATGGGTACTGGTGGTACTGTTTATCGAAATCTTCTACTCCAGAAGGGCATGGTGCAAATATGTCTGTCCTGTAGGAACCACCTACAATATGCTCGGTTGGGTCAGTATGACAAAAGTCAAATGGGATATGAACAAGTGTGACCACTGCGGTGCCTGTCTCAATGCCTGCTTTGAAGATCATGTGCTGGAATTCATCAAACCAAAATATGACAAAGCACGTACTGAAAAGAATGTCGATACGCAACTTGTGGTCAATGGGGACTGCACGCTTTGCGGACGCTGTTTCGATGTGTGTCACACGGATGCATACAATTATGAATTTAGATTGAAGGATTTGGTATAGATGCTAGTTTCAGCCGAAAAAGTAACAAAGATCTTCATGGGAAGCAAAGTCCTCGACAATGTGGACTTGCAAATTGAAAAAGGGGACCGCATAGCGATGATGGGACCCAATGGTGCAGGAAAGACCACACTGGTAAGAGCTATGCTCGGCTTTTACCATATAGACAGCGGAAAGATCAGTGTGAACGGGTACGATCCTGTAAAACACAGGGTAGATGTCCTGAGCGATATCAGTTTCATTCCACAGCTTCCGCCTCCGGTCAAGCTCAGTATCGAAGAGCTGCTGCTCTATATTGAGCGCAGTTCCGGTGTGGCAAGGGAACAGGTTTTCAAAGAGGCAGGCAGGATGGATCTTGATATAGAAAAGCATATCTCCAAACCTTTTTTTAAACTCTCCGGAGGGATGAAGCAGAAATTGCTGATCGCCATTGCCCTCTCAAAGAAGAGCGGTCTGCTCATTTTCGATGAACCTACGGCAAACCTTGACCCCAAAGGGCGTGAAAAGTTCTATGAACTGCTCACCGAGATCGATACGGATTGCTCAACACTCTTTATTACGCACAGACTGGACGAGATAGAAGGTCTGGTCAACCGCAAGGTCTACATGGACCTTGGAAAGGTGGTAGAAGATGAAAAAATATAGTCTATGGCTGCTGACGGCATTTTTTTTGATACTCGGTTTTTCCGGATGTGAAAAGAAACCCGCAGGCGGAGCAGTACAAATGCACTGGGACCGGGATATGTGCGAACGGTGCAAAATGGCGATCAGCGAAAGAAAATTCGCTGTACAGATCATAGAACGGGTAAGCGGCAAAGCCTATAAGTTCGATGATCTCGGCTGTGCCGTACTCTGGATGGATGAAGAGAAGATCCCATGGAAAAAGAAAGCCATACTCTGGGTCACCGATGCAAAGACAGGCAAATGGATCGATGCCCGAAAAGCACTTTATGTAAGCGGTGCGATCACACCGATGGCATTCGGTTTTGCCGCCTATACCAAAGAGACCCTTCCCAAGGGTGCCAAGGTGCTTGACTATGCAACCGTTGCTAAAAAGATCGAAGAGATAGAAAGATCCAATTCCAAGAAAGTAAAGGCATTCCGATGAAAAACCTTCTGTTAGTTGCCTATCTGGATGTAAAAGAGTCTCTGCGTTCGAAATGGTTCTATGTCTATTCCGTGGTCTTTGGCGGACTTATGGCACTCTTCTTTATTACGGGTGTTTCAGATTCTGTCGTGATGGGTTTTACGGGCTTGAGCCGCATGCTGCTGATCTTCATTCAGGTAACGATCATTATTCTGCCTATCTTCATTTTGATTACAACGGTCAAGTCCATTTCTGGCGACCGCGAAAGCAATGTACTTGAATATATGCTCTCCTTCCCGGTATCTTTGAGGGATTATTACTGGGGCAAGATGCTTGGGCGTTTCCTGACGGTCTTTATGCCGGTCTTTTTGGCATTGCTGCTCGGGGTTGTTTTCGGTCTTTTTAAAGGCGGGGCGATGCCATGGAAGATGGTCTTTCTTTACTCGACCCTTCTTTTTTCACTTAGTTTTGTTTTTCTGGGACTGGCATTTTTCCTTTCTACTATCGTCAAGTCCACCGATATTGCACTGGGCGGTTCTTTTGTGGTATGGATCGTTATGCTGGCCTTCATCGATATTGCCCTGATAGGATTGATGCTTCAAAACAGGGTAAGTGACGGGCTGATCGTATCACTGGCAATGCTTAACCCCATAGAAGTGTTCCGTATCGGGGCCATTTCCCTCTTTGATCCTGAATTGACCGTGATCGGTCCGGTTGCCTATTATCTGCTTGATACACTCGGTTCGACGCTGCTGATCGTCTATGCCGTCGTTTATCCCATCCTTATTGGTGCGCTGTTATCCTATTTTGGATATATTGCTTTTAGAAAAAAAGATCTTTTGTAGGAGAGTCATATGCTAAAAAAAATAATTGCAGGAATGCTCATTTGTATAGGACTTCTCTCTGCACAGGAGCCTTTTGGCGGGAAGATCATACTGCTCGATCAGAATGCAACGGATCCTGTGTACATCCTTCCTTTGAAAAAGTATAACAAATGGCTCTGCGAAGCGGAACTGAAAAATAAAAAGAAAGTCCAATTCGTTTCTGTAAAATCAATGATGCAGGTAGCCGAACATGAAGCCTATTTCAAGAAACACGGTGTATTGAGTGCAAGTATTGACAAACTTTATGTGCAGGATTTCAATACAGGACGGAAGATCGATGCAAAGAAAGCTTTTTATGTTTTCGGAAGCAGAATTGTCGGTCCGCACGGAGATGATCTCATTCCGTTCGAATCAGAATCCAATGCCAGACTTTTCATGATGAAGAATGGCGGGACAAAAATTCTGCCCTATGCGAAACTGACCAAAGGCTTGATACGCTATTTGGATATGTGAGCTACGTGAAGCAAAGCGACCCGCAAAGGCTGAAAGAGTACAAGGCAGATATGCGCTGCTGATGAAGCAGAAATTTATAGAAGGAGAGCCAACCATGAAACGACCAGAACCGATCGATGAAGAGATAGAACTCAAGAACAATGTCTACATAGAGAGCGATACCGATCTGAAAGGTATTATTACCTATGTCAATGATTATTTTGCAGAAATATCACGATACAGCAAAGAAGAGCTGATCGGACAGCCGCACAGTATCGTCCGGCATCCCGATATGCCCAGAATTCTTTTCAAGATCCTCTGGGACCGTATACAGAATGGGCACAATTTCATTGCCGCAGTGAAAAATCTTGCAAAAGATGGCCGTTATTACTGGGTCTTTACGGATTTTGATGTTCTCAGGGATGAAGCAGGAAACCCCACAGGATACAAAGCGTCAAGAAAGAAAATCTCCAAACATGTCACTGATATTCTTGATCCCCTCTATAAAAAGCTTGTAGAAGTTGAAAAAGAAGGCGGTATGGAAGCTTCCGAAAAATATTTGAATGACTTTCTTGGATCATATGGGGATGATATTACCGTGGACAATCTGCTCGAAGAGATCCACAGACTCTATTAGACGGAGATAAGGAATGTACAAACTGTTCTCAATCTTGCTGATATTTTTGGCAACGCTTTCTTTTACATATGCGGAGATGAAATGTGCTCCGGGGAAATGTGGCGGAGGAAAATGCGGCAGTGCGATGAAGATACAGGGAGACAAAAAGGTTTATAAAGGCAACACGGCACGAAAAGCGATAGACATCGTACCCCGAACCTATCACTGTGCAGAATGCAATATGTTCGTCAATGATCTTGACTATGCTGCAGAACTGGTGGAGGCAGATGGTACAACCTATTTTTTTGATGATATCGGCTGCCTGGTACGCTGGATGCAGAAACACCCTTCCAAAAATGCAGTGGCCTTTGTGAAATCTCTCGATACACACCGATGGATCAATGCAAAAAAAGCGTGGTATACACGTACGGACAGTACACCAATGCGCTACGGTTTTGGTGCGCATGAAATGAAAAGAAAAGGCCTGATTTCATTTGAGAAGATGAAACACTTGATGCTCCTGGGCCAAACACTCCGTGACCCGGCTGTAAAAAAGTCGCTTTTGCAGCCTTAAATTCCCCTAAATGCTTCTTCCTTTCAAGCTTTGTAATTGTTTTTTTGATATAATACAATGTATTTTAACAAACTTAAGGAGAAATCAATGGCATTATTTGATGATGTAAAAGAAGTAGTTGTTGAGCAACTGAATGTGAGCCCGGACGAGGTAAAAGAAGATTCAAAATTCGTAGAGGACCTTGGGGCGGACAGTCTTGATGTCGTTGAGCTCGTCATGGCACTCGAAGAGAAATTCGATATTGAAATCCCTGATGATCAGGCAGAAGCGATCGCAACTGTCGGTGATGCGATCAAATTCATCGAGAACGCAAACGCGTAATCATACGCTTTCTCCTTCGGGAGAAAGATCCGTAACATATATCTCAGTCCGGAGGGAAGTGGATTGATATATATCTTATTTAAGCAGATACAGGAGAGCAAGTGAGAAGAGTAGTAGTAACAGGGTTGGGGATGATCAACTCTCTGGGGTTTGATAAAGAAAGTGCATTCGCAGCGATCAATGAAGGAAAGTGCGGTATCAAAAAAATAGAGCTTTTTGATGTAGAGCAGTATGCTTCACAGATCGCCGGAGAGATCGTAGGTTTTGACCCGACGACGGTAATGGATGCCAAAGAGACGAAAAAAGCGGACAGATTTATCCAGCTTGGCCTCAAGGCAGCAGCCGAGGCGATGGAAGATGCGAATATTTCTGAAGACGTGGACAGAGAGAGTTTCGGTGTCGCTTCGGCATCGGGGATCGGTGGTCTTCCCAATATCGAAAAGAACTCTATCATGCTTCATACCAGAGGGCCAAGAAGAATCTCCCCTTTCTTCATCCCTTCTTCTCTTGTGAATATGCTGGGCGGTTTTGTTTCCATCTATCAACACCTGAAAGGGCCGAATCTTTCCTCTGTAACGGCTTGCGCAGCCGGAACGCATGCCATTGGCGAAGCAGCCAAGTCCATTATGGTCGGTACAGCCGATAAAATGCTCGTTGTAGGTGCCGAATCTGCGATCTGCGGTGCAGGGGTAGGCGGATTTGCAGCGATGAAAGCGCTTTCTACAAGAAATGACGATCCACAGACAGCGTCCAGACCGTTCGATGCCGATCGTGACGGTTTTGTCATGGGAGAAGGTGCCGGTGCACTGGTACTCGAAACCTATGAAGATGCGGTAGCGCGCGGGGCACATATCTATGGAGAATTGATCGGGATCGGTGAAAGCGGTGATGCCAACCATATTACCACACCAACGATGGATGGGCCGTTGCGTGCAATGAAAATGGCCTACAAAATGGCAGGTGAACCCAAAGTCGATTATGTGAATGCACACGGTACCTCTACCGCGATCAACGACAAAAATGAAACCGCAGCGCTTAAAGAGCTTTTCGGAGGGAAAGAGAACTGTCCTCCGGTCTCTTCGACCAAAGGACAGATAGGCCATTGTCTCGGTGCTGCCGGTGCGATTGAAGCAGTCATATCATTGATGGCAATGCGTGACGGTATTTTGCCTCCAACGATCAATTATACGACACCGGATGAAAATTGTGACCTTGACTATGTTCCCAATGAAGCGAGAAAAGCGGACCTTAATGTTGTTATGAGCAATTCTTTCGGTTTTGGCGGCACGAATGGCGTAGTCATCTTTAAAAAAATATAAGGACAGTGCATGGCAACCTATCTGGATTTTGAGAGTAAAATAGAGAAGCTTCAGGAAGAGATCGTATCTGCCCATGCTATTGCCAACCTGGAAGCTGTAGAGAAATACCAGAAAGAGCTTCAAAAAGAGGTAGAAAAGACTTTTGGTTCTTTGAGTGATTATCAGAAGCTTCAGCTTGCCCGTCATCCTGACAGACCTTATTCTCTTGACTATATCAAACTTTTGATGGAAGATGCCTATGAGATACACGGAGACCGTGCATTTCGCGATGACCCTGCTATTTTATGTTATATAGGCTGGATAGGCGGTCAAAAGACTATGCTTATCGGAGAGCAGAAGGGTCGTGGTGTCAAGAATAAGATCAAGAGGAACTTTGGGATGCCCAATCCCGAAGGGTATAGAAAAGCACTGCGTGCTGTCCGTCTGGCAGAGAAATTCAACATTCCTGTATTGATGCTGATAGACACTCCGGGTGCCTATCCTGGACTCGGTGCAGAAGAACGCGGACAAAGTGAAGCGATCGCAAGGAATCTTTTTGAATTTGCCGCAACCAAAACACCTATGGTCTCCATTGTCATCGGTGAAGGCGGATCGGGCGGTGCACTGGCAATTGGTGTGGCGGACAAGCTTGCCATGATGCGTTATTCTATTTTTTCTGTTATCTCTCCGGAAGGGTGTTCTGCTATTTTGTGGAATGATCCTTCGAAAGTAGAGACAGCGACCAAAGCATTGAAGATCACGCCTAGTGACCTTTTGTCCCACGGCTTGATCGATGATATTCTGGATGAGCCGCTTATCGGTGCACACCGTGATAAAGTAACGGCAGCTGAAGCGATCAAAAAATACTATCTAGAACAGGTGGAAGCCCTCAAAGCATTGCCTCTTGAAGAGATGCTGGATCAGCGTTACAAAAGACTGACGGCCGTCGGTGCTTTTTCCGAATAACATATTCTATGATACATGAGATAGCGTCATTCCTTGTCGACAAGATAGGGGATATGGGCTATTGGGGTATCTTTCTCCTGATGTTCCTTGAAAGTACTTTTTTCCCTTTTCCCAGCGAGATCATTATGATACCTGCGGGCTACCTGGCCTATAATG
>JALSTF010000233.1 GCA_026983895.1 Sulfurovum sp. | reverse complement strand
CGACAATGAAAAAAGCGTCATCAACGAGATAAAGAAGATCTCCAAGCCGGGACGCCGTGTTCACCAGGGCAAGGACGAGATCAGAACATTCAAGAATGGTTACGGTACGCTGGTTGTTTCGACAAGCCAGGGTGTACTCGCGAACGATGAAGCGTACAAGCGCGGTATCGGCGGCGAAGTAATCTGTAGTATTTGGTAAGGAGACAAGATGTCAAGAATAGGAAAAAGACCAGTAACGGTTCCAAATGGTATTGAAATATCATTGGACGGTACGACTCTCGTGGCTAAAAAAGGCAATCTTGAAAAAAGACTTGAAACACACGGAAGAGTAGGTATCAATATTGATGGTTCTGAAGTGAGTTTTACAAGAGTTGGAGATGAAAAGCAGGATGCAGCATTCTGGGGAACATACAGAGCACTCTTTAACAATATCGTTGTAGGACTTGATAAAGGCTATACGAAGTCTTTGGAGATCAACGGTGTCGGTTACAGAGCGGCAGTTGAAGGCAAAACACTTGTCCTGCAACTTGGTTTCTCCCACCCGGTCAATTTTGAGATCCCCGAAGGGCTTGAAATCAAGGTGGATAAGAACATCATCACTATCAGCGGTGCAGACAAGCAAGCTGTCGGTCAAGCTGCAGCAGAGATCAGAGCATTCAGACCACCAGAGCCTTATAAAGGTAAAGGTGTGAAGTACACAGATGAAGTGATCATCAGAAAAGCTGGTAAAGCAGCGGGTAAGTAAGGAGCGGATAGATGTTAAAAAGTATTCAAAAAAGAAAAAATAAACTTCGCGCTCAGAGAAAAGCCAGAGTTAGAGGTAAGGTATTTGGAACAGCAGAACTTCCAAGACTGACTGTATATAAGTCTAACAAGCACTTCTATGCACAGGCTATTGATGATAATGCGAGTATTACACTGGCAGCTGCTGACGGTAGAAAACTCGGTCTCAAAGCGAACAGAGAAGATGTAAAGAAAGTGGCTGAAGAGATAGCTAAAAATCTTGCTTCTAAAAACATCGAGAATGTTGTTTTTGACAGAAATGGTTATCTTTACCACGGTGTTGTCGCTTCATTCGCTGATGCGCTTAGAGAAGCCGGAATCAAGTTTTAAGGAAGCATGATGCAAAATAACAATCATAACGAAGAAATTGAAAAAGAATTCGAAGAAGTGATCGTAAATATCGGTCGTGTTACCAAAGTTGTCAAGGGTGGTAGAAGATTTAGATTTACTGCACTTGTCGTTATCGGTGACAAGAAAGGTACAGTAGGATATGGATTTGGTAAAGCCAAAGAAGTACCTGATGCGATCAAAAAAGCGGTTGATGATGCTCACAAGAATCTTGTGAAGGTCAATATCAAAGGAACAACCATCGCTCATGACATAGAGCACAAATTCAACGCAAGTAGAATCGTGCTCAGACCAGCGAGTGAAGGTACAGGTGTTATTGCCGGGGGTGCTGCGAGACCAGTACTCGAACTTGCAGGGATCCAGGATGTTCTCAGCAAATCCATCGGTTCTAACAACCCAAATAACCTGGTAAGAGCAACGATTCAAGCACTTACCAGAATCAAAGCGTAAGGGGTAAAGTATGGGTTTACATAATTTACAGCCTGCACCGGGATCGACTCGTAACAGAAAAAGAGTTGGCCGTGGTCAGGGATCAGGTACAGGAAAAACAGCTGGACGCGGTAACAAAGGTCAAAAGTCTAGAACCGGTTACAGTAGAAAAAGAGGTTTTGAAGGTGGGCAGATGCCACTTTACAAAAGACTTCCAAAGGTTGGATTTGTCTCCAAGATCGAGAAGCCGTACGTGATCAATGTTGAGAAGATCAAAGCGATCGCAGAGCTTGATGAGATCACACTTGAGAGTATCAGATCAGTCCACAAACTGCAAAAAACAGTTAAGAGAGTTAAATTGATCGGAGCTTCTGCAAAAGATCTTACAGCGAAGATCAAAGACGACGCTGTCACTACAAGCGGAAAATAAGATGGGTAACGCTTTAACTCAAAAAATCCTCATTACGTTAGGATTCCTTTTTGCGTACAGAGTTTTAGCCTATATTCCAACTCCAGGTGTTGACCTGGGTGTTATCAAAGAGTTCTTTGACAGCAACTCAAGCAATGCACTGGGGATGGCAAATATGTTCAGCGGTAATGCTATCCGCCGGCTCAGTATCATCTCCCTGGGTATTATGCCCTATATTACTGCATCCATCGTTATGGAACTTCTTGCAGCAACCTTCCCCGCACTTGGCCAAATGAAAAAAGAACGTGACGGTATGCAGAAATACATGCAGATCATTCGTTATTTCACTATTTTCATTACTGTTGTACAGGCTATCGGTGTTTCAATGGGACTACAAAGTATGAAGGGTGCAGCAGGTGAAAGTGCAGTGATGATCGATCCCATGACATTCACCGTACTGGCAACATTCTCTATGCTGACAGGTACGATGCTTCTGATGTGGATCGGTGAACAGATCACGCAGAAGGGTATCGGTAACGGTATTTCTCTGATCATCTTTGCAGGTATCGTTTCCGGACTTCCCGCTGCGATCTCCAATACGATAAGGGCAGTGAACGCAGGAGAGATGAATTTCTTGCTGATCCTTGCCATTCTTGCAGTCATACTGATCACCGTATTTACTATCATTTATGTGGAACTGGGTGAAAGAAGAGTGCCTATCTCCTACTCGAGAAAAACCATTATGCAGAACCAGACGAAAAGAGTAATGAACTATATTCCTGTGAAAGTGAACCTTTCGGGAGTTATTCCTCCTATCTTCGCTTCTGCTGTATTGATGTTCCCATTGACCGTACTTCAGGCCAGCTCAACAAAATGGGTTACTGCGATTGCGGATGTGTTGGCTCCAGGCGGTATCGTTTTCAACGTGGTCACGTTCTTCCTTGTTATCTTTTTTGCATTCTTCTATGCCTCCATTGCATTTAATGCAAAGGATATAGCAGATAATTTGAAAAAACAGGGTGGGTTCATCCCTGGTGTCAGACCCGGTGAGCATACCAAAGACTTCCTCAATGAAGTAGCAAGCAGACTGACAGGTTCCGGTGCGATCTATCTTGCGATCATTTCAACAGTACCTTTCGCTGTGATCTCCGGTATGGGTGCGAGTTTCTACTTTGGTGGTGTTTCGGTACTCATTATTGTTCAGGTCGCACTCGATACCATGAGAAAGATCGAAGCACAAAGAACTATGAACCAATACGATACCTTGGGTAACGTGGGTCTATAATGGCTATAACAATACGAAAACCCGACGAGATCGCCAAGCTTCAAAAAGCAGGCGAGATCGTGGGCCTTACACTCAATTATCTCCAAGACATTATCAAGCCGGGTATGACACTCAAAGAGATCGATACTCTAGGCGAAACCTTTATCCGTGAACATGGGGCAGAACCATCGTTTAAAGGTCTTTACGGTTTTACCGGTTCGGTATGTACTTCGCTCAATGAAGTCTGTATTCATGGCGTGCCGGATGACACGGTTGTTAAAGAGGGGGACATCCTTGGGCTTGATATTGGAACAAAACGCGATGGATACTATGGAGATGCGGCGATCACGATGGCCGTAGGCAAAGTTACCTCAGAAGACGAAGCGTTGATTTCCTGTTCAAAAGATGCTCTCTATCATGCGATCGAGTCCATAAAACCTGGAATGCGTTTCAAAGAGCTGACAAAGATCCTTGAAGATTTCATCGTTGATCGCGGCTTTGTCCCATTGCGTGACTATTGTGGCCATGGTATCGGTACCAAACCCCATGATGAACCCAATATACCAAATTATCTTGAGGGAAAGCCCAACCAGGGACCCAAGATAAAAAATGGAATGGTCTTTTGTTTGGAACCTATGGTCTGTCAGAAAAGCGGTACACCGGTATTGCTTGAAGATCAGTGGTCGGTCATCAGCGAGGATGGATTGCATACCAGTCACTATGAACATCAGGTCGCGGTGGTTGACGGCAAAGCGGTCATCCTGACAGAAGCAAAATAACGTAGAAATTCACAAAGGAATACAATGGCAAAAGATGACGTAATTGAGATTGACGGCAAAGTGGTTGAAGCATTACCCAATGCAACCTTTAGAGTAGAGTTGGATAATGGGCATATCGTCCTTTGCCACATTGCAGGCAAGATGAGAATGCACTATATCAAGATCCTGCCGGGTGACAAGGTGAAGGTTGAATTGACACCTTACAGTCTTGACAAGGGACGCATTACGTTCAGGTATAAATAGCAAGTAGGGTGCGTTTCCCAACGCACCAAAAAGATACAATAGCTTCGGAAAGGTGCGTTGTGAAACGCACCCTACACTCACATAAGAAAACATAAAGAAACATTTCGGTATAATCCTCCTCCCTATTACTATAGGTAGTGGGAACTGCGCGAAGAATCTTTGATTGATTCGCACCGATCACTCAAGGGTTGGATCATAGAACATCAATGATCCACGCAAAAATCAGGTGCAATATTTCACAGGAGTAACCCATGAAGGTTAGACCATCAGTAAAAAAGATGTGCGACGATTGTAAAGTGATCAAGCGCAAGGGTATCGTACGCGTGATTTGTAAAAATCCAAAACATAAACAGAGACAAGGATAAACATGGCACGTATTGCAGGTGTTGATTTGCCACAGAAGAAAAGAATAGAATATGCATTGACATATATCTATGGTATTGGTTTGACAACGTCAAGAAAGATCCTTGACAGAACAGGTGTTGATTACAACACGAGAGTCCATGAGTTGACAGATGCCCAAGCGGCAACGATCCGTAACGACATTCAGGAAAATGTCATGGTAGAAGGTGACCTGAGAAAAAAAGTCACACTTGATATCAAAGCATTGATGGACCTGGGTTCCTACAGAGGTCTCAGACACAGAAGAGGACTGCCAGTTCGCGGTCAGAAAACTAAGACAAACGCGCGTACCCGTAAAGGTAAGCGTAAAACTGTCGGTGCAGCATAAGGAGTAGCGAAGTATGGCTAAGAAAAAAGCAAAAAAAAGTATTGCTAAAGGTGTAGTGTACGTCGCTGCAACTTTCAATAACACTGTGATCACAGTGACAGATGAAATGGGTAACGTTATCTCTTGGAGTTCTGCAGGAGCTCTCGGCTTCAAAGGTTCAAAGAAATCAACTCCATTCGCAGCGACAGAAGCGGTTGCGGATGCAATGGCAAAAGCAAAAGAGAACGGCATCAAAGAAGTAGGGATCAAAGTTCAGGGTCCTGGTTCTGGTAGAGATACAGCGGTTAAAGCGATCGGTGCAACTGAAGGAATTCGTGTAACATTCCTTAAAGACATCACACCGCTTCCACACAATGGTTGTAGACCACCTAAGAAGAGAAGGGTATAAGCATGGCAAGATATAGAGGTCCAGTTGAAAGACTAGAAAGAAGACTTGGTGTTGATCTTGGATTGAAAGGTGAGCGTAGACTTGCCGGAAAATCAGCATTGGAAAAAAGACCATATGCTCCAGGACAGCATGGACAGAGAAGAACAAAGATCAGCGAATATGGTCTTCAGCTTCAGGAAAAGCAAAAAGCAAAGTTCATGTACGGAACAAGCGAAAAACAGTTTAGAGCACTTTACAAAGAAGCGAACAGAAAAGAAGGTAACACGGGTTCCATCCTTATTCAGCTTCTTGAGCAAAGACTTGACAATGTAGTTTACAGAATGGGTTTTGCAACGACAAGAGCGGCAGCAAGACAGTTCGTTAACCATGGGCATGTTCTTGTTGACGGTAAGCGTGTTGACATTCCGTCATACAGAGTGAAAGCTGGTCAAAAGATCGAGATCAGAGAAAAGAGCAAGACGAATCCTCAGGTTCTTAGAGCCATCGAATTGACAAATCAGACCGGTATGGTCGAATGGGTCGATGTCGACAAAGAAAAACTTTTCGGTATCTTCAGCAGAGTTCCAGAAAGAGAAGAGATAGCAATCCCAGTTGAAGAGCGTCTAATCGTCGAGCTTTATTCTAAATAATCTTAGTAAAGGCTAGTTTATGAGAAAAATTAAAGTTGCACCATTTATGCCAACAGAGGTTGAAGTCAACGAGATCAGTGCCAACCGTGCTGAGATCGTAGCCTACCCTTTTGAAAGTGGCTATGCTGTCACACTTGCACACCCGCTAAGAAGACTCATCCTGGGATCTTCTATCGGATATGCACCCATTTCTGTAAAGATTGAAGGTGCAGCACACGAATTTGACAACATCAGAGGTATGCACGAAGATGTGGCTGTATTTATCATCAATCTCAAAAATATTCGTTTTAAAATCAAGGACGAAAGAGATAGAGTAGAGCTCAAGTACAGTTTTTCTGGGTATAAAGAAGTTACGGCACAGGACCTTAACAATGATCAGATCGAGGTAGTAAATGGTGATCTTCCTCTTGCGATATTGAATGAAGATGCAGAACTTGACTTTACGGTAGTCATCGCCAAAGGTATCGGCTATGTACCAAGTGAAGACTTGAGAGATGAAGTTGCTTCAGACAGTATTGCACTTGATGCGTTCTTTACACCAGTAAGAAAAGCGAACTACAAGATCGAACCGGTACTTGTAGAGGATAATCCTAACTTCGAGAAAATTACATTCGATATCGAAACGGATGCACAGATCGGTCCGGTAGAAGCATTTACCAATGCTCTGGAAGTTATGAATAAACAACTCTCCGTATTCAACGGAGTATTGGATGTCAATATTAGTGCATCGTTGCCGAAAAGAACAAATGATGACAATGAACTAAAGCCGTACCTTGTAGCGGTTGATGGTCTGGGACTCAGTGCCAGGTCTTTTAATTCACTTGACAGAGCCGGTATTAAATTCCTTGGCGAATTGGTATTAATGAGTGAAAATGAGATCAAGAACATAAAAAATCTTGGTAAAAAATCTCTTGACGAGATCAATGAGTGTCTTGTAGAACACGGATTTGGTCCTGAATTTGAACTCAAAGAAAGTACAAGAGCGAATCTTGTTAAAAAATTAGAACAACTTAAAGTATAGTTGTAACAGTAAAATAAAGGACAGACATGAGACATAAGCATGGTTATCGCAAGTTAAACAGAACGTCTTCACACAGGGCGGCACTTCTGAAAAACCTTTCTATTGCTTTGACAAAAGAAGGTAAAATTGAAACTACATTGCCAAAAGCCAAAGAGCTGAGAAGTTATTATGAAAAGTTGATCACTAAAGCGTCAACAGGTGACTTCAATGCGCACAGAGCAATTTTTGCAATGCTGCAGCATAAAGAATGCACAAATACAATCGTAAATGAAATTGCACCTAAATATGCAGATAGAAATGGTGGATATACACGAATCATAAAAACTCGTATGAGAAAAGGTGACTCTGCACCAATGGCAATTATCGAACTCGTATAATTCCCAACTACCCTCCAGTATTTCAAGGCTTTGCCTTGAGTACTCATATCTTTTTTTCTTTTTTTAAATTATTTTGACGTTAACAATATGTTGCTGTTGATTTATTGCTCTTTGCTGCAACAAGTCAGATTTAGAGAGATAAAATAAATAAGATCTATCTAGAGAACAGTGCTGTGGCACGATTTTTTGAATTTTTTTCGTAAATTTTGACAAATTCCCGAAAAACCCTTGACAAAGAAGAAGTTCGGTGCTATAATACGCGTCCACAAACACAGAGACCTTGGCTAAGTGAGTTGAGAGAGTGTGAA
>JALSTF010000232.1 GCA_026983895.1 Sulfurovum sp. | reverse complement strand
GACGGACAGGTTCCTATCTGATGGTGCACGGAAACTGTGTCTCCATCGGATGCTATGCGATGACCGATGCGAAGATCGAAGAGATCTATGGATTGGTAGAAAAAGCATTGAAAAAAGGGCAGCCGTACGTCCAGGTACATATCTATCCTTTCCGTATGACCGAAGAGAATATGGCAGCCTACAGTCACTACCGCTGGTACGATTTCTGGGTGAACCTCAAAGAGGGGTATGACTATTTTGAAATGGAACATGTCCCGCCAAAGATCGGTGTGGAAAAGAAACGGTATGTGATCGAGGAAGAAGAGAGATAGATTTTAAATATATGATTTCTTGATCTAGATCAAGATTTTACATATATTGAATTGTTATCATTGTTATAGTTTTATCTTAAATCAGAAGGAGTGAGAGATGGGATTATTTGGATTATTTGGTAAAAAAGAAAAGAAAAATCATATTCCTCCATATGATGCGAGTCTTATTGTAAAATTTCATAATGAACATAAAGCCGTGGTTTCACATATTGTCGCGATTCAAAAGGCTATGGATGAAGGCGCAATAGGTACGGGGAAGGTTAAGAAACTTCTCAAGTCTTTAAAAATGGAACTTTTGGGTCATTTTATGGAAGAAGATATTAAACTCTATTGGTATTTGAAAGATTACTACAAGGAGGATCCTACTGCTTTGGAAATTGTAAAATCATTTGAAGATTCTATTAAAGAAATTCAAAAAGATATTATGCATTTTTTTGATTACTACAGCAGAGACGATATTGCCTTGGATAAAGAGTATATTCGCAAATTTGAACAAATTGTAGAAGAACTTTCTGTAAGGGTTAATGCCGAGGAAGAAAATCTATATCCTCTATATGTTGCATAAATATTAGCTCTTTGACCGAGAGATACTTCTATGATTTTATTTATGAATATGGCAATTTTATGTTCTAATAATTATTCCAAATGAGTAGTGTTTTATTCTTTTTATCTTCTTTAAATATTTAAAATTTAGATATGTCACTCTATTTTTACCCAGTTTATTTTTATTGTTCTTTATTTTCTTGGTTAATGTGGTTTTTTCTAAAATTATTAGTAAAACCAGTATGTAAGTTCAATAAGAACGTACTATAAAATATTTTATAAAATCAGAATAAATATATCCAAATTGTTTCCATTGTGATTCTTTTTTGTTACCAGTTTTTTTTATAGTGTGATATACACAAATTAAAAGGATTAAAGTATGGAAAATAGAAATTGGATATCGTTGGCAGTTTTGTCTTCACTGGGGTTTGTCGTGGCAGGATGCAATAGTTCAAGTACAGATGATATAGCGGTAGCACCTGGTTCCGCTTCCAAGGTGATCAAAAGTATTTCATTTGATGAAGTTGCTATTGCTGCAAATGATGCAGAGAAAAAAGTTATGAGAGTTTCCCCAAAGCTGACTGTAACGTATGATGACAGTAGTTCCAAGGCTTATGCTCTAAGCTATAGAATCCTTGCAAAAATGGGAGACAAGATCGGTAATGGAACGATTGGTCTTATGACGGATAAAGAGGGGAACCCTATCTTGAAAGCAGATGGTTCCAAAGATATTTCAGATGGTCCGGACGGGAACTCGTTGATCAATGTAGGGGGCAAGAGTTATCTTGTGACACATATGGAAGAGAGACCAGGTGAACTTTATCAGACTGAACTCACACTTGAGAATGGCAAGATTAAAGCGGTAGATACAAAACCTGTGGATCTGGCATCTGTTGGAGGAACCATTATCAACTGTGCCAGTTCCAAAACATCTTACGGATCTCATTTGGGAGGAGAAGAAGACTACTCCCTCAACACACGGTATGCCGATAAGAATTCGCCATTTTATGTGAATTGTGCATTGGATGGAAGCGGAAATGATACAGAGGGAGCATTTAATTACTTCTGTTCTTACGTAGATGGTATGGCAAAATATCTTCATGATAACACTATTGATAAAAACAATGGCTATAACGGTGACAGTTTTTCTCCATACAACTATGGATATATTGTAGAGGTGGCTCCTCAGGCAGACGGTACGGCAAAAAGTGCAAAACATTATGTGACCGGAAAGTACACCCCGGAACTTGCAGTCATGATGCCTGATGGTAAAACGGTCTATATGACAGATGACGGTACATTTAAAGGATTTTGGAGATTTGTTTCAGATAAAAAAATAGACAAGTTCACCAGTGTATGGGAAGGAACACTCTATGCTGCGAAACTCACACAAAAATCTGACCAGAATGGTGGTTCTTTTGATCTTTCATGGATAGAGCTCGGACATGCAAAAGATTCTGAAATAAAAGCGATGATCTCACAAAAACCGAAATTGACCGATATATTTGATATTGCAGCCGTCAATGAAGACGGTACCTGCCCGACAGGATTCAAGAAGATCAATGAAGATTCAGAAAGTGAGTGCCTCAAACTTCAATCAGGCAAAGAAAAAATGGCTGCTTTCCTTGAGACAAGAAAATATGCAGCGTATAATGATGCGACCATCGAGTTCAGAAAAGAAGAGGGCCTTACCTATAACCCTGATAAGAATGTACTCTATGTAGCCATGAGCCAGATCAAAAAAAGCATGGAAGACAACTACAAAGGAAGAGAAACGACGAATGATATCAGGCTTCCTAAAAACAAGTGTGGCGGTGTATATGAGTTAAGCCTGGATAACAGTTATAAAGCTACAGGTATGAAAGCAATCGTTGTCGGGAAACCTCTCAGTGAAGGTGATGCGCATGCCGATGAGTGGGCATGTGATCCAAACGGGATTGCCAATCCTGATAACATCAAATATATGGGCCATGATACGCTGCTTATTGGGGAAGATACCACGTATCATGTCAATAATATGATATGGACATACAATACAAAAACAGGAAATATGACACGCATCGCTTCTTTGCCTATCGGGGCGGAAGTGACGGGTCTGGATAAAGGTGTGGTTGGTAATAAAGGTGTGTTACTGGTCAATACGCAGCATCCTTTTAAAGACAACCCTAAAGCCGCCAACGGTGACAAGCCAAACAGTTCTCTGCTGGAAAATGCAACAGATGAAGAGTTGAAAGCTGCCATCGGATATATAGATGGCGTGCCTGCTGATATTCTAAAATAAAAAGCTACAGCATGAAGGTTTATGTTTCCTTCCTGTTGTCATGTCAAATCAAAGTGAAGATAGTCTTTTTTTGATTTATAATGAGGAGTGTGTATGCGTTATGTCTATGGGAGTGTTGCTGCAGTATTATTGCTATCAGGTTGTAATGGCAATCTTTCACAAGAGAAAGATGAATCAAGCCATTATATTCAAAATCTCGAAAAAGAGAACCATATCAGCTATGAGAAGATTGTCAATACCCGGGGAGCATATATCACTTCTATGTGTTATACCAAAACCAAAGACGGGGCAACAGGAGAGATCTCCAACCCTTGTTACAGCTGTCATACGAAAGGCAAAATACCTAACTATTTCAATGATACCAATTTGCAAAAAGAATATAGCTTTCCTGTAGAAGTTTTAAAAAATCCGTTTCATAATCTTTTTAAAGACAGAAGTGAAAAAGTAGCTACTATTTCAGATACGGATATATTAGCCTATGTACGTGAATCCAACTATTTTAACAACAAGGGCGATATAGCACTTCAAGAGAAACTGCCTTCAGATTGGAAAGGGTATGTGCCCGATTGTTATTATCACTTTGACGAAGAGGGATTTGATCATGACAGTACGGGGGAATATACACGGTGGAGGGCTTTCCGGTATTATCCGTTCCTGGGGACATTTTGGCCAACCAATGGCTCTACGGATGATGTATTGATCCGATTGGACAGGCATTTTTCTCTTAATCGTGACGGTCTATTTGACAAGGAGGTGTATAAACTTAACTTAGCTATCGTTGAAGCACTGGTAAAAGAGAAAGATATTTCCATTGAACCGATAGATGAAGCTCTTTATAATGTGGATATTGATCATGACGGAAGGTTGGGAAGAACCGTTAAAGTATCCAAGAATATCTCTGCCTATGTTGGGTACTCAGGTATTTTGCTTGCTAATGGTGAAGTACACTTGGCAAAAGGCCTTTTCCCTAAAGGTACGGAGTTTTTGCACTCTGTACGTTATATTGACTGGGATGCAACAAAAGAACATATTGCAATAGCTCCGAGAATGAAAGAACTTCGTTATGCCAAAAAGACAAAATGGCTGACATACAGCAACATAGAACGGGTGGCGAAATCAGAGCTTTGGGAAGCACAAATGAATGATACGACGCAAGGGATGATGGCAACATTCAGGGGAAATTATGAGGAAGGACTGCGCAATGATCTGGGCTGGGTCTATCAAGGGTTTATAGAAGATAAAAAGGGAGTGTTAAGACCGCAGACACATGAAGAGACGATAGGGTGTATGGGATGCCATGCACATTTGGGGGCGACAACAGACTCTATTTTTTCTTTTGCACGAAAGTTTGAAGGCATACGTAAGGAAGAGAAAATGTACGGTTGGAATCACTGGACTCAAAAGGGTCTTGCGGGTATTCCTGAGCCAAGGGCAGACTATATCAATCATCCTGATGTCTATGAATACAGTTTTTATTTGAAAAACAATCATTCAGGCAATGAATTTAGAAACAATGATGAGGTAAAAGATAGATTTTTTGACCATAACGGTACCTTGAAATCTGAAATGATAAAACAGCTGCATCATGATATTTCACTGCTCCTTTTCCCATCGGAAAAAAGAGCTTTGGCATTGGATAAGGGGTACAAAGTCATGGTAGAGGAACAGAGTTTTATCTATGGCAGAGATGCCAATGTACAGCCGATGAAAAATGTATTCAAGAAAATAGAAAAAGGGCAAAAAACTTTGATTAAGAATGGTATAGTGAAACCTTGAGTCAAACCCGTCATATAGTGTAAAAATCAGCATCAATCGTCTATCGGATAAACTGTTTTATAAAAAAACATGCATGTATGATGAGACAACAGTATTAAGCAGGGCTGTCTCCTTATGTTAAAAATGGTAAAATGATCCAATTTTAAAAAATGGTATAACACATGGCATCTAAAGAGATCACCTATAAAGAACACGCCTTTCAGCTCTCCTATGAGTTGGTCAATTCTTCCCAAAAAGACGTTCTGCTCGTTCTTCACGGATGGGGCAGCAACAAAGAGATCATGAAGCAGGCATTTGGTACACTGCTTCCGGAGTATAAGCATATCTATTTGGATATGCCCGGATTTGGCAGGAGCAGCAACGATATGGTGCTTGAAACAGAAGATTATGCGCAGATCGTCAGACTTTTTCTGGGTTCCATGAATGTTTCTCCAAAGATCTGTATGGGACACTCTTTTGGCGGCAAGGTTTCCACACTTTTAAATCCTTCCTGTCTGGTACTGCTCTCCTCGTCCGGTATTTTGGTGCCTAAACCTTTGGGTGTACGTATAAAGATCCTGCTGACGAAAGTACTGGCTCCCCTCAAGTTTTCTTTCATCAGAAAAATGTTTGCATCGAAGGATGTGGAAGGCATGAGCCATGAAATGTATGAGACTTTTAAGAATGTCGTTAATGAAGAATTTGAGCAGCATTTTGGCAAAGTAGCGGGTACGGCACTGCTTTTTTGGGGCAAAGAAGATACTGCCACACCGCTCTGGACGGCAAAAAAGATAGAAAAAATGATCTCTGATGCGACACTTTATCCCCTGGATGGAGACCATTTCTTCTTTCTGAAACATGCGGATCTCATCGCACAGACCATCACACAACAATGCAAGGATCAATGATATGCTGGCACTCAACTACTTTTTTTATGCACTTTTTCTTCTGAGCATGGGCTATTATGCCATTACCAATCTGCAATGGTACAGCTACAAACTCGAACGTGTGATGTTCCATCATACCAAAACGTGGTGGCATTTTGTCTATTTTCTGATCCCGTATGCACTGTATGAACTGGTTGCCTATGCGAGCCATTACAGTTTCGTGGTCGTCATTGTCTACCTGGGGCTTTTCTATCAGTGGTACAGGGGACTGGACAAACCGCTTGTCTGGACAGGCAGGGTCAAGCGTTTCTATGCGGTCATGGTACTTCTGGGGATCTTTGTCTCTGTTGTTTTCAACCATTTTGGGATCATCATACCGATCTTTCTGGCTTATTTTGTCTCTCTTTTCATAGAGAAGATACTCTTCGCCGGGTTTAAGCGAAAAGCAGAGCAGAAGATCGATGCCATGAAAGCGCTGACAGTGGTCGGCATTACCGCGAGTTACGGCAAAACAAGCATCAAGAACTATATCGAACACCTCTTGAAAGCGAAGTACAGGACGTACGCTACGCCGCGTTCGGTCAATACTCTGGGCGGTGTCATGAAAGATGTCAATGACGAGCTGAGCGAAGATACCGAAGTCTATGTGGTCGAGATGGGTGCAAGAGGCGAAGGTGACATCAAGGAGATCACCACGTTCGTCAATCCGCATTATGTGGTGGTCGGAAAGATAGGGCCGGCGCATATCGAATACTTCAGGACCATGGAGAATATCCGCAATACCAAGATGGAGATACTTCAGACAAACAGGCTGAAAGAGGCGTGGATACATGACAGTGCAAAGGTCAAACCCGAAGAGCATATCCACATCTATGGTTTGAAATCCGATCTGGACATTACTTCCGGTCTGCCGGCACCCGAGTACCTTATAGAAAATGTTGAAGCGACGCTGGAAGGTACAGGTTTTACCTTGGACGGCATACACTACAAAGCAAGTATTTTGGGTGCATTCAATGCGATGAACCTGGCAGCGGCGGTACTGGTCGCCAAGGAACTTGGGCTGACAGAAGAAGAGATACAAAAAGGGCTTTCGACACTTAAATCGGTCGATCACCGTTTACAGCGCATCGATGCCGGAGGCAAAGTGATACTCGATGACTCTTTCAACGGGAACATTGACGGCATGATGGCTTCTTTCGACCTCGCTTCGACCTATGCAGGCAGGAAAGTGGTCATCACCCCGGGCCTGGTCGAAGTGGATGATGCGTTGAATGTGCAGGTAGCACAGAGGGCCAATGAAGTCTTTGATCTTGTTGTGGTCACAGGAGACTTGAACTATGCCATTTTCAAGGAGCATGTCGATCCTGAAAAACTGGTGAAACTGGCAAGCAAGGCGGAAATGGAGACGATGCTGGTGGAACAGACGATGCCGGGGGATCTGATCCTGTTCGCCAACGACGCCCCCTCTTTCGTGTAATTTTACGGCATCTTTGACGAAACGGCTTCATTTCGTTCGGTCACGTACTATGATGTACGCTCCTTCTCTTCACTCACGCCGTTTAGCCAAATCTACCGCAAACTCACACGAAAATATTTTGAAACTCTATTTTCATGCAAGCTCCTGCGCCTCACTCACGCCAAAACAAGCAAATCTACTGCAAACTCACACGAAAGGTTTTGTTATCAGGAGTATTTTCAAACTGCCATTTCTCGCAGGGTGGGTGTACCAATTTTTGATAAGACACGGGACTTTTATTTTAAAATAGTATCAAAAAGAGAATCGCCTCCGAGTTTTTTGAAGAAAAGTGTATGGTGTGTACTTTTGAGCAAAATACCTTTTTCACCTTTCATGGTAGCCTTTTGGATGGTAAAGCCTTCAGCTATGGCCTGGTTGAGGTGCTTGCTTACATAGGCATGAAGCGATGTTCTGCATTCATAAGGCTGTTTATGCAGTTTGGAAGAGTAAAGATCATTGGGATGGAGGTCGAGTTT
>JALSTF010000231.1 GCA_026983895.1 Sulfurovum sp. | reverse complement strand
CCCCAATGTCTTTATCGGACTTCCCATCCCAACGGCGGCTATCTTCCTCTCCATGTGGATACTCCTTTTCAGCAAATACAGCCTTGAAGCGTACAGTATCATCCTGCTTTTTTTCGCACTTGGCGTAGCTCTGCTTATGGTCAGCAACTTCCGCTATCCTTCTTTCAAAAAAATCAAACTTGACAGGCCCATGGTCTTCAAAACGATGATCGTTGCCATGATGGCCGCTTCCCTGCTCTACCTTTTTTCCGCAGAAGGTTTTGCTTTGATCATTTTGACTTATGTGCTTTACGGACCGATTAGAGGCTTGATAACGCTGAAAAATCATAAATTCAGAGCTTCTAAATAATTACTTGTATTGTTGATCTTGTGAGGACACAATACCCGACAGTCGTCAATATAAAAAACAATATCCACAACAAAATATTATATTTGTAGGGTGTTGTCCCCCGACAACACCAAGAAAACCATTTGCAAATTATCTCATTTTTCTGTATACTTGCAAAAATTTACAGGAGAACATTATGAAAAACATCATAAACAGACACACTATTTTCACACAAGCTGATACTCTCCTCCTGCTCTCACTCTAATTCTTCCTTTTCAACCATTCACGATTGTAGTTTCTAATTAACCGCTTTTTCGGTAAAATTAGATAATTTTAACCATAACAACATAGCATCTGTTATTTTGGACCATATACAAGGCAAACATCATGAGCAAAGAGATTATTAAGATATTTGATACCACATTGAGAGACGGTGAACAGAGCCCCGGGGCTTCTATGAATACCGAAGAGAAGATACAGATCGCCGCCCAGCTGGAACGTTTGGGCGTGGATATCATCGAAGCAGGATTTGCGGCAGCAAGCCCGGGAGATTTCGATGCCATAGAAAAGATCGCACAACGGGTGGAGGCTTCTACCATCTGTTCTCTCGCACGCGCCATAGACTCCGATGTCAAAGCTGCGGGAGAAGCCATAAGCAAAGCCAAAATGAAACGTATCCATACTTTCATTGCGACCAGTCCCATCCATATGGAATATAAACTCAAAATGAAACCCGACGAGGTGATCAAAAGGGCGGTGCGTGCCGTAGAATATGCACGCACTTTCGTAGAGGATGTAGAATTCAGCTGTGAAGATGCCGGACGTTCCGACATAGGTTTTATGAAAGAGATCAGTGATGCGGTCATCAATGCCGGGGCAACGACCATCAACCTTCCCGATACCGTAGGTTTCAGGCTCCCTTTCGAGATCGGCGCTATGGTCAAAGAGATGAGCGACTATGTCAAAGGCAGAGCCATCATATCCGTCCACAACCATAATGACCTGGGCCTGGGCGTAGCCAATTCACTCGAAGCGGTCATCAACGGGGCCAGACAGGTGGAGTGTACGATCAACGGTTTGGGTGAGAGAGCGGGGAATGCCGCACTTGAAGAGATCGTGATGGCATTGAAGACACGTGCCGATGTCTTTGCCGGTTTCGATACCAACATCAATACCAAAGAGATCTACCCTTCCAGCCGCCTGATCGCCAGCATTACCGGCATCGAGCCACAGCCCAACAAGGCGATCGTCGGAAAGAACGCCTTTGCCCATGAGAGCGGCATACACCAGGATGGCATGCTCAAGAACAAAGA
>JALSTF010000230.1 GCA_026983895.1 Sulfurovum sp. | reverse complement strand
TCGGGATAAAAAAGGTCCTGCCTATCATCACGACATTTATAGAACGTAACAAGAAAAAATGATACAGGTATTTTTATGCCAGCGGAATGGACCATTTTCTATAATAGGCAATAATACGGATGCATACCCCGATGAAAAAGACGATACCCAACGTCACATAACTGACCATCTCCTGTATATGCAGCAGATACACAAGCAGTGATACAAGCAGTGCGACAGTACCGTAAAAGCCTGTTTTAAAAACGAACGGTACTTCGTTGATGATCACATCCCGTGTGATCCCTCCGCCTACAGCAGTAACGAATGCCAAGGCCAGAACACCTGTCAGGTTCAACTGGCTCTCTATGGCAATGAGCGCTCCGGTGATACTGAAAGAGATCAACCCTATGGAGTCACTGACAATGAAAAGCGGGCGGTTCTCGATACTCTCTTTTTTATGGAATTTCAGCAGAATCAGCAGGACCATGACAGAGATGACGATAAGTGCAGGAGTATTGTGCAGGAAAGTATAGGGAGTCCTGCCGACGATAACATCACGGATGATACCGCCACCCAGTGCCGTCAGAAAAACGGAGATGAGTACCCCGAGGAAATCGAGCCTGCTTCTGACAGCAACGAAAAACCCTGAAATAGAAAAAGCGATAATGCCGATATATTCTGTAACTTCAAACATACGGCGATTATATCCTATGGAACTGTATGTGTCTATCCTGCAAGGATATCGAGTGTATCATAGAACTCTTCGGGCTCCTGATAGCCATAAAAATTCTCTTCTTTCATCTCATTGCCGCTTTGGTCGAAAAAGACAAAAGAAGGTGTTCCGAAGACTTTGAATTTTTTTCTGATCTCCGTAGTTGCTTTGTTTGAGCGGTCAGTGATATTCACACGCACTGCTACAAAATTCTCTTTCAGTATTTTACGTACTTTAGGGTCTTTGAGCGTGGTTGCCTTGAGTTTTTTGCAGACACCGCAGGTATCGCTGTAAAAATAGGCGATAAAGTATTTGTCATTACGCACAGCTTCCTGGCGTTTTTTCTCGAACTCCTCCATGTTGCGTACCAATGCAAAAGGAAACTCTGATGTCATAGCATGGCCGCCCTTACCGGAAGAAGAAACGATGACCGGAGTTTCATTTCTTAGAGGCTGATAGAGGTCTTCCCCTCCTCTGGCAGCACCGACGATCAGAATGGTACCCAAGAGAAGGAGAAGTACACCGAGTGCCTTGGAGAAGATGGTCCATCCCGAAGGCATTTCGGGAAGCGGTTCGAGCCCGCGCATATAGACTCCCAGTATCAAGGCGAAAATACCCCAGAGAAGCAGTTCGTTCACGAGTCCGAGTTCGTTAAAAAGATAGATGGCAACGGCCAGAAGCAGGACACCAAAAAAATGCTTCACCTGATCCATCCAGCCTCCAGCTTTGGGAATGAGCTGGCCTGCACCAAGTCCGACAATGATGAGCGGCACACCCATGCCGAGCGCAAGCGAGAACATCGTCATCGCACCAAGTACGGCATCATGCGTCGCAATGGCTACACTCAGGAAAGAGATGAGCACCGGAGAAACACAGGCACCCAGGATCAGTGCAGAGATCATTCCAAGCAGAAAGACCATGGCTATGGAACCGCCTTTGATCTGCTGCGACTCGGCATTGAGCC
>JALSTF010000229.1 GCA_026983895.1 Sulfurovum sp. | reverse complement strand
CGGCGGTGAAAGAAAAATCTTCTTCATCGGTTATCCTGTGATCGTTTTAATCATATAGATTATATCTTTTTTCAGCGACCATTCCTGCATATATTGTCTGTTTATACGCACTTTGTCCGGCCAAATCACTTCCCTGTTGTAGCGTTCAGGGTCTTTCTGTCTGGCAAGCAGGGCTTCTTCATTTTTGTATTGAAGGGTTGCCGGCCCTGTAATCCCGGGCTTGAGGGAAAGTATTTCTCTCTCTTCGCCTGTCAGCCTATCGGCAAAGCCCGGTACATCGGGGCGGGGGCCCACAAAACTCATACTGCCCAAAAGTACATTTAGCAGCTGGGGGAGTTCATCGATCTTCCATCTGCGAAGTAGGGCACCGCTTTTTGTGATCCGTGTGTCATCCGCCGTCGTTACCGTACTCTCCATTCCCTTGACGGGTTTCATCGTTTTGATCTTGAAGACGGTAAAAAGCCTGCCGTCCTGCCCTACCCGTTTCTGCATGAATATGCCATTGCTTCTTGTTTCCACCGAAGCGATCACCCATGCTGCCAAGATCAGCCACCATGTCAGGCATAAGCCAACAACAGAGAACACGACATCAAAGGTTCTTTTTACAGCGCGATCGGCAGAACTTAGCATTTATTTTTTAAGTCTGTATATCTTGCTGTAGGGAGAAGAGACGACCAGCTCAAACAGGTTTTTGTCATATTTCTCCAGGATGAACATTTGTACATACATAGAGTGGAACGTCTCTTCATCCATCACCACGAACTGTCCGTAACTTTTCATAAAGACAACGATAAGCTGCCCATCCATATGATACGGCTGTGACTGCACCTGCGTACTCCCCTCTTTGGTTATTTGCGCTACAACAAACTGTTTCACCGGTATTTTCTTCTTTCCAAAATAGAGGTTGCCTCTTCTTGTATCAAAGATGATCCCGTTGGAAAGCTGGAGGATCCCTTTGTCATTTTTGACAGCCCGTGCCGGATAAAAGACGATCTTTCTTTCACGTTTCCCGGTCGTAAGATCCAAATTGCCGAAAACGGCGACCGTAGGAAAAATATTGAGCATTCTGTACGGAAGGTATAAGTAGACATCCCTGCTCTTTTTTGGGATCGGATAGGTACCGGTTTCCAATTCCGAAAGCAATACATTTGGATCTACCTGATCTTTTTTTCCGTTTTTAAATAATGTGTTGGTCACCACAGAATAATTCGAATCGACATACGTTTCCACCGCCAGACGGCTTAAGTTGGCAGCCAGCTTTGGAGATGTCGTCTGCATGATCGTGGAGATGAGGAAGTTGTCATTGTCATGTTTCCCCCCGTCTATTAATGTAGATGTGTCAGAATAGTACCAGATAGGGTAGCCGTAATCCCACCAACTCAAGGTATAGTCTTTCCCTTTGGCCAGTGTGTTGAGTCTGGCAAGGTCTTCTACTTCCGCTTTGTTCATCACGGTAGGGACTTTATACTTGATGATATGCGTAATATTCGGATAGATCATGGCAGCAGTTGCCAGTGCTGCAAAACCGTATTTCAATTTCGGATTTTTCAGGTACTCTCCCAAAAGAAAGAAAAGATAAACTGCCGACATAGCCGCCACAGGCACGGCATAAACCGTAAAACGCAGCCCGCCCCACAATGCAAATACGCCTATCCCGATCAATGGAAGTGC
>JALSTF010000228.1 GCA_026983895.1 Sulfurovum sp. | reverse complement strand
ATTATGGTAAAATCACGTTCCAAAAGAATTTCCCAAGTTCTGATGAGTATTTTAGTCATTAAAAAGTAGTTGTCAGAACTTGTATCGAAGTGTATCTCTTTTCCTCGAGAGATATATCAAGCAAAAAGAAAAAGTTAAAAGGACAAAACATGACAATGATCAGAATGACAAGAATGGGTAGAAAAAAGAAACCGTTTTACAGAATCGTAGTAACAGACAGCAGAAAAAGAAGAGACGGTGGCTGGATCGAAGCGATCGGTCACTACAACCCTGTATCTGAAAACAAAGAGCTTACACTTGACGAAGAGAGATTGAACTACTGGCTTTCTGTCGGTGCCCAGATGAGCCCGACCGTTAAAAGACTTGCAGGCAAGAAATAATTTTCATGGTCAGAGATTTCCTTCTTGCCTATACAAAGCTTCTCGTGAACAATCCGGAGGATATCTCTCTGGAGCTCAAGGAAGTGGATGAAGGTTTCGATGAGATCACTATCTTTGCAAACAGCGAAGATGTGGGCAAGCTCATTGGAAAAGAAGGAAGGATGATCAATTCCATTAAAACAGTCATCTCCGGCTGTAAAGCAAAAGGCGGTAAGAATTACCGCGTCAACGTCAAAGCGGCGAGCTAAAACGATTCCCATGCCTCAGGAAAAATTCTTTATCGCTCAGATCGGGCGGACCGTAGGACTTTGGGGTGACCTGAAATTTCATCTTCATACCGATTTTCCGGAACAGTTCAAAGTGGGAAGCACGTTTCAGAGCAACCATGGTGAACTCACTGTTTCCGATATCAATTTCAAACGCGGTACGATCCGTTTTCAGGGATATGAGAGTATCGATGCGGCCAAAAAACTGACCAACACGAAACTCTATGCCGATGAAGCACAGACCAAGGCACACTGCACGCTTGAAAAGGGAGAGCATTTCTGGTTCGATGTGATCGGATGCCGTGTCAGGCAGAATGATGAGACACTGGGTGTCGTAGAAGATATTCAGCGTTTGGCGGATGTGGATTATCTTTCTGTGAAAACAGATAAGGCACTGGCAGATGCCGGGCTTCCGAAACATTTTCTCATTCCCTATATAGAGCGTTACGTGACAGAGACTGATACTAATGAAAAAATCGTTTATGTCAAAGATGCCAAAGATATCCTGGAAGCAAGTTGATGCGTTTCTCCTTCGTGACGCTCTTCCCCAATATTGTTGAAGGATATTTTTCCGACTCCATTCTCAAGCGCGCCATCGATGATAAAAAGATATCGATCGATTTCCATAATCCGCGGGACCTGACCAAGGACAAACACCGGCGGGTGGATGCCCCTATGATCGGCGGAGGTGCCGGAATGCTGATGACTCCTCAGCCTTTGATGGATACGCTAGCAAAGATCAAAGAAGATTCTCCCAAAGCACATATTGTGTTTCTTTCTCCTGTGGCCAAACCCTTCAGGCAGAACGATGCGAAGCGTCTGGCGAAAAAAGAACACCTTGTCTTTGTCAGCGGACGTTATGAGGGGATCGATGAACGTGTCATAGAAGAGCATGCGGACGAACTCTTCTCTATCGGTGATTTTATTTTAACCGGAGGAGAGTTGGCGAGTATGGTGGTCTGCGATGCCGTGGCAAGGAATGTAGAAGGAGTATTGGGAAACAGTGTTTCTCTTGAAGTAGAAAGCTTTGAATCGTACTTGCTTGAAGCGCCATCCTTTACCAAACCGGTCAATTATGAAAATAATGAAGTGGTTTCAGAGTTTTTAAAGGGTAATCATAGTAAAATCACGGACTTAAAAAGAGGGTTGGCTTTGTGCAAAACAAAGTTCTTCAGACCAGATTTATACAAAAAAGGTATAGCAGATGAGAAATAAATACATCGAAAGCTTTGAAAAAGCACAATTGGAAAACAGAAACATTCCCGAATTCAGAGCGGGTGACACTGTAAGAGTAGCCGTAAGGATCAAAGAGGGCAATAAAGAGAGAGTACAGAACTACGAAGGTCTCTGTATCGCGATCAGAGGTCAGGGTACAGGCAGAACTTTCATGGTAAGAAAGATGGGTGCCAACTCTGTAGGCGTAGAGAGAATCTTCCCGCTTTATTCTGACAGTATCGAGAGTATCGAAGTGCTCAGAAAAGGTAGAGTAAGAAGAGCGAAGCTGTTCTATCTGAGAGAGCTCAAAGGTAAAGCGGCAAGAATCAAAGAACTCCGCAGAAAATAATCTTTTCGTCCAATTTGCACTCGTCTTTGGTGGATGGGTGCAGTCACTTACTTATTCGTAAGCTCCTTTACCCAAACCACCAAATCCAAGCACAACTTGAACAAAATAGCTTCAAAGTTCCCTCCCGATAACCCAAAAATATACAGAAAATCAAGAAGAAATTAAAGTCTAAGCGCGTTTGCCCAACGCACCAAAGCCAAGTATAACTTGTACGAAAATATTTTGTTATAATACATCCAATTTTACGTAAAGGCAGATAGAAAATGTTGGATGTATTGAAGCGTAAACTGATCACACTACTGCAACTGCTGCTGGTGATCGTCTTTATTGTTTTTGAAGAGGTGATATGGGAAGGGATCTCCAAGCCGATCTATGAATTCGTCCATTCTCTCAAGATACTGAAGAGAGTTGAGATCCTGCTGCAGCGTGTGAATGCCTATGTGATCCTGGTACTTTTTGTTTTGATGCTTGGCTCTGTTGAGCTTTTGGGAGTGTATGCCGGGTTGCTCTTTGTTTCGGGGAAAGTATGGCATGGGCTTCTTCTCTATGTGATGAAAATACCTATTGCGGCATTCACTTTCTGGGTATTTCGGGTGACAGAAGAGAAACTGATGCGTTTTGGGTGGTTCAAATGGATCTATGGAAAGATCATGGCATTCATTGACTGGCTGAAATCATTGGCGATCTACCAAAGTGCAATGCAGCGATTGAAAGCAGTCAAAGAGCAATTGAAGGTTTGGATACGTGCAGTAAAGATCCGTTATTTCTCTGGAGAATCCGCATTTTTGATACGTCTCAAAAGGCTCTATCGTCATATCAAACATCTTTTCAGGAAGTAAACGGCTATGGGCAAACGACCGGTCTGGTTCTGGCTTTTTACCGCTTTTGTCATCATTGCCGGGCTCATTGTAGAGATCAGGCCGCTGCATGAGAGGGTCTGGGGATGGACGATCGATCTGTATACCTTTGCAAAATTGAATATACTGGCATTTTTGACAGCGCTTTTTTTGGTCAAAGGGAAATTCATCCTCAAAATATTTCTCAAAAAGATCCTTTTCCTCTCCGCTACCGGCCTGGGGAAGCGTTACCTCATAGAACGTGTCTTTGCCCATCATTTCAAGATACATTTCCTCAACCCTCTCAAAGGGGACATTTCGCATCTTTTTTCCCATATCAAAAATAATTTCATACGTTTTCCTCTGATAAAGAAACTGATTGCTGCATTTGCTTTTCTCGGTTCTTTGGGCTATATAGGAAAGTTCATGGGAGTCATGCTTACACTGAAGGTCATCGTAGCCAAGATATGGAGTTTTCTGCTTGCGCTTGTGTTGAAAACAGGGAGTGCGATACTCTACTTTTTTACCGACTACCTTTGGGGAAGCTGGCTGGCTCCCATCATTGAAGTATTGATCTTCTCCTGGCTTTTTGCTTTGCTGGAGAAAGTGCCTTTCCTTACCAAAAGCATACGCTGGATATACAGAACGATCCTCTCTTTTTTCACATGGTTCGAAAAACGCATCGGGGAACTTTTTCACTACCCCATACGGCGAAGCTTGCAATGGCTTTTGAAACAAACACGTTCTCTCATCTACAGATTTATTGGTTACAAAAAAACACCTGCCTACCTGCAACTGCGTGAACTCCGTACATTTGAACCGAACAAACAGCAGCAGCTGAAACAAAAAAGAGATACTTTTCAAAAAGAAAGAAGGAAGCAGCGGATATCACGTTACGCAATAAGAAAAAAGAAACGCAGTGTGAGGTCTCTGGCAGCAGGAAGAAGTTCGGTCAGAACGAATGAGATTCAATAGGACCGGTTTTTCATCGCTGCTTTGGCTTCCCTGTCGAGTGTCCTGGCTTTGAGGTCGGCACGTTTGTCATGCAGTTTCTTTCCCTTTGCGATGGCAATGCTCACTTTGGCATAGTTGCGTTCGTTGAAGTAGATCATCAGGGGTACGATGGTCAGTCCGTCTTTGTGTACCTTCACGTAAAGTTTTTCAAGTTCTTTTTTATGCAGAAGCAGTTTTCTGGGCGCACGGGTATCGGGCGTAAAATACTTGTTGGCAGTTTCCAGATGGGCGATGTGGGCATTCATCAGGTAGAGTTCGCCTTTGATGAAACGGCAGAAAGCATCGGCAAGGTTGGCACGTTTGGCACGCAATGCCTTGACTTCAGCACCGGAGAGTACGATACCCGCTTCGAATTTTTCGAGTATTTCGTAATCATGTCGGGCTTTTTTGTTCTGTGCAACGATATTGATGGCCAAAGCGCATCCTTTTTTTGGTAGAATTATAGCACATTGTTACAAGTAATGGGCACCTCTAATAATAGGTAATGCTCACAATGGGTTTTGCAAACGCAAGATTTTGCAAGAGGCTTTCAAATCCTAGCCATAGCTAAGATGAAGGAAGCATCTTGTGAAAGATTGCGTTTGCAAAGCCCACCCTTCGGGCATTACCAGCTTTCGCCTATGCGTCGTTACTCTTTTTCGACTTAGCTACGGCTAGGCCTTCAAAAGAGTGCCTAGCCTAGACGAAAGCTGGAAATGTTGTGAGTATCACCTATTTTTAGAGGTGCCCTAATGAAAAATTGGAAAGTGTATGCAGCAGCAAATCATAGAACAGCACCCTTTTGGTGCATTGGAACCGGTAGTACAGAATGAGATCAGCCGCACTACCAAGCGGTTGACATTCAAAAAAGGGGAAACGCTTTTCAGCGGGGATGAATTGCTGCATTATTTCTATGTGATCATACAGGGCAAGATCAAAATGTTCCAGCTTAATCTTGCCAATGCGAAGGAGCAGACCATCTTCATTCTGCGTGAGGGTGATATGTTCGACACGATCGTGCTGCTGGACGGGCAGACGCATGATGTGATGTATGAAGCGCTGGAAGATACGGAAGTATTGCAGTTGCCTATCGAGACTGTAAGGGAACTGCTGCGTACCAACGAATCGTTCAACCGTATGTTCTTTCCCTATCTTGCACAGCAGATGAGGCATATCGAAGAGTTGGCTACCGACCTTTCTCTCTACTCTACGGCTGAACGTCTTATCAAACTGCTTTTAGAGAATCTTGACCCGAACAAGAGATTGAAGTACAACCTCATACAGGGCTTGTCCCATACGGAGATCGCCAAGCTCATAGGTACAGTCAGACATGTGGTCGAGAGGCATCTAAAAGCACTGAAAGAGGATGGTGCGATAGCCGTCAAAAACAAAAAACTTCAAATTCTCGATGCACGAAAGCTTCTGGACAAGATCGATCTTTTTTAAAATGCAACCAAAGTAGCATTCAACTTCTTCCCTTCGACAGTATAATTATTTAAAAATTCAGCCTTCATGGCTAAAGATTTAAAGGAGTTGAAATGTTAGTAACCAAATATAATCCATATAACGAAGTCAAAAGAAGTTTTGATCTGCTCAACAGTTTGATGAGCAATCTGGAAACGACAAGAGAAGAGAGTGCGATAGCCTCTTTTGTACCAAAGGTAAATACCCGTGAAGGAGAGGATGCGTATTATGTTGAGATCGATCTCCCCGGTATTAAAAAAGAGGATATAGAGATCACGACGGAGGATAATGTCCTGACTATCTCAGGTGAGAGAAAAATGAAAGATGAGGTAAAGGAAGAGGACTATTATAAAGTAGAAAGTGCATATGGAAAGTTTTCAAGAAGCTTTACACTTCCTGAAAAGGTAGATGTAGAGAAGATCCATGCCGAGTCCAGGAATGGTGTACTTGAAGTGGTCATTCCAAAACTCAAAGAAGAAGAAAACAAACCTAAAAAAATAGAGATCAAATAAGAGGAGGTGCATGATGGACATGGTAAAAACAGCAAAAGAGATCGGAAATTCAGTTGAAGAAAAAGTAGAACACGGGCTTGAAGTCGCGAAAGAAACCTTTGCCAATGTTGCAAGCCATCTTCCTTTCGCCAATTTGGCTAAAAAAGGCAATGATGCATTTCAGATCGAGATCGATCTCCCCGGCGTTGACAAGAACGATATCGAACTTCAGGTAGAGGACAATATCCTGACGGTCAAAGCGACACGAAAGATGAAAAATGAGGTAAAGAAGGATGACTATTACCTCTGTGAGAGCAATTTTGGTTTGATCTCCCGCTCATTCGTCCTGCCGGAAGGGATCGATACCGAGAAGGTCGATGCCAAATATGAAGACGGTCGGCTCTATATCAGCCTTGAAAAAGAGGAATCCCGCAAAGCCAAAAGCATTGCCGTCAAATAATGCAAAGGCGGGAGTGATACTCCTGCCTGTCAGCGATACTGCACTATACTTCCGCAATAACTTTCCCCAAAGGATACAATGATGCAAAAATGGTTTCAGGATAACAGAGTGATGATGATTTTGAGTGCACTTGTCTTTGTGGGAGGGTATTTCTTTCTGCGTCTTGCCTACCACATGAGCGACAAGATGCCTTTCACCCAGGAGATCATTCTGATCATCCTTGGAACCTTGGCGACCATCCTTATTACGGCACTTTTATTGAACAAACAGACTTCTGTTGAACTTGAAAAAGAACAGAGTATCAAATTCATTGAATTGAAAACAGAAACGTACCAAAAACTGATCGATACGATAGAGGAGATGGTGCTGCACAAAGATATCACAGCGGAGGATCTTACACGGCTCAGATTTCATACACACCGTTTGGCGATCTTCGCTTCGCCGGCTGTACTTGAAGAGTATGAGCACTTTTTGGATATTTTCAACACAATGATCGCAGAGGACAGGCATGTCAGCATGAAAGATGAAGACATGCTTACAAAGGCACTGGCAAAACTTACTGTGTATATACGGGCGGATCTCGTAGGGGAACTTGATGCCGAAAGCGGCCACAGTGCAAAGGAAATCCGCGAGCAGATCATGGCGAATGCCACTTGAAAGGGAGCCGTGAGCAAGTAGCAGTGAAGGTTCGCCAAAGGCAACCTGTGAAAATGCTACCTGCTACCTGCTACCTGCTACCTTGAAAAATGTGCTTCCGCTCCCTGAAAAGAACCAGCCTTCCGGCGCTGCATCCTTCAGCTCCGGGTAGGCGATCAGTGCCGCGGCATAAAGGTCGTTGAGTATCACCGGATCATCGATGAGGTCAAGAAGTTCTGCACTCTTGTACTTTTCCCATCCCATAAAAGAGCAGGGAGTGATATCGTTTAAAAGATGCTCTTTGAAGGTTTTGTAGACCAGTGCCGTATTGCAGCCTATGTCCGGAGTGAAAAGTTTGAAGGGCAGTGTCTCTTCCTCAAAAGGCTCCACGATCTCTCCAAAACCGGAAACATTGGCGGAGGGGTAGTTGTAAATGAAAAAGGGCAGGTCGGCACCGATGGTGCTGCCTATTTGGGCAAGAGTATCGGTCGGGATCTTGAGTTTGCAGACTTCATTGATCAGCCGCATAAAAGCTGCGGCATCCGAACTTCCACCGCCCAGACCGGCCTGTGAAGGAATGCGTTTGGTGATTGTGACCTTGTGGTGCATGAAAAAGTGTATCAGAAGAGGGTTTTCTATATGGTCATTGAGCGCAGTAAAGGCTTTGTAGACAGTATTGCTCTCCCTGGGAACATCGCCGCACCCTTCAATAGTGAACCGCGCACATTCGCAGGGTACGATCTCGATAGTATCGTAAAGATCCTCAACGCGCATGAAGCGCGAGAGCAGGGTATGGTAACCATCCCGGTGGCCCGTGATTTTGAGGAAAATATTGACTTTTGCGTGAGCATCGATGGTGTACATAATCTTCCTTTAGCAG
>JALSTF010000227.1 GCA_026983895.1 Sulfurovum sp. | reverse complement strand
GATCGTGCGTATCAATGACAGGGGGCCGTTTGTCAGGGGGCGTATCATCGACTGTTCCTATGCGGCCGGAAAAGCGCTGGGACTTGACAGACTGGGGATCGCCAAGGTAGAATTGGAAGTGGTCGGCTTTGCCGGTAAAGTACAATCGGATGCAGCGATCGCCAGAGCGAGAAAAGCAAAAACGGAGACACGTGTACGTTTGAGCAATTTCGGCATACAGGTCGGTGCATTCAAGCATTACGAAGGGGCGGTCGTTACGCGCAAAATGTTCGCATCCATGTATCCGAAGTACAGACCGGTTATCAAAAGATTTGACGATGCGGATGGAAGCGGAGAACCGCTTTACCGTGTGTGGCTGATGGGCTTTGCTTCTGAAGAGCAAGCCAGGGACTTTAAAAACTGCAACAGCCTCAAAGGCGCGTTCATCGTAAGAAACTAATGGAGAGAAGATGATAGAAGTAACACGAGAAACAAAAGAGACACAAATAACGGTCAAACTTGCACTTTACGGCAAGGGAGAAGCGAAGATAGATACCGGTGTAGGATTCTTCGACCATATGCTTGAAGCATTCACCAAACATGCCCAGATCGACCTGGAGGTAAGCTGCACGGGCGATACGCATATCGATGATCACCATACGGTGGAAGATGTGGGTATCGTGATAGGCCAGGCGCTCAGAAAAGCGATCTATCCGGTACGAAGCATCGAGCGTTTCGGGAATGCGACAGTGGTGATGGATGAGGCAAGTGTGACGTGCGATATTGACCTTTCCAACCGGGCGTTCCTTGTCTATGAACTGCCTATAGGCGGGAAAGTAGGGGAGTTCGATGTTGAACTGGTTGAAGAATTCTTCCGGGCACTTGCCTTTAACCTTCCTCTGACCCTGCATCTGATCTATAATCGGGGAAAGAACAAACACCATATCATTGAAGCATCCTTCAAAGCCCTGGCGGTCGCACTCAGGCGTGCAGCGGCTGTCAATGAAAATGCGGGAATACCCAGTACCAAAGGTGTCCTGTGAGCATAGAACTGATTGTACTCGATGTCGACGGTACCATGACGGACAGCCGTATCACCTACAGTCACAGCGGTGACGAGATAAAGTCTTTCAATGTCAAAGACGGCCTGGCTATCGCCTCCTGGAGAAAACTGGGCAAGCAGGTCGCTATCATCACAGGCAGAAGATCGGCGATCGTCGAACGCCGTGCCAAAGAGCTGCATATCGAATATTTTTATCAGGGTGTAGAGAACAAAAGAGAGGTACTGGAAGACCTTTTGGACAAACTTGATCTTACACTGGAGAATGTGGCAGCGATAGGGGATGATCTCAATGACCTTCAGATGCTCAAAGCAGCGGAGATCTCTTTCGTACCCAGAGATGCCAGCGCCTATGTGGACAAGATCGCCAAAGTGATACTGACAAAACGCGGCGGTGACGGAGCGGTGAGAGAAATGATAGAATACCTTATTGTCAAAGAAGGTTTGGAAGAGGAGTATCTGGCACTATGGGCATAAAGCTGGAAGTGCTGCTCGGTGTGTCGATCCTTCTGATCCTCGCGGCCGCGTACACCGTCAGATTGTCTGACAATGTTACGTCCAATGCCACTCCCCAGAAAGAGTTGGAGTTCACAGATACAACCTTTACAGAAGTCAATACCAAAACGCTTGTTTCTACGGCATTTGGAACCTATGGGGTACGTAAAGACGGCGTACTTACGATACGGAACCTGGTCTATCATACGGCTTCGATCGAACATCTTTGGGCGGATGAGGGGAGATATATGGGAGACCGGGTTTCTCTTGACGGGAATATCCGTATAAAACAGAAAGAAGGGTTTCACTATAGCGCGGAACATGCGACATACAACAAACAAAACGGGATCCTTCTGATCACGTCAAGATTTACCGCAACCATGGATAAAAATACTCTACATGGAAACACCGCCCGTTACGATACACGGAGAAAAGTTTTTGTGGGCAAAGAGATAGATGCTGTGGTTTATACGGCTGAAAAGTAAACCATGGTATACTATTATTCAAATTTCCAGAAGGCTGTCCCTTGAATTTCACTCTATTGATGCTTCCTCTTTTTCTTCTTGTTGCCCTGCATGCCGAAAAAGTGGAAGTCACTTCCGATTCCATGAAAGCGATCGATCTCAAAAAAGAGGTGCATTTCATCGGGAACGTTACGGTGAAACAGCTTGAGAGCTGGCTGCACGGAGAGAAGGTGATCGTCTATTTTGATGAGAACAATGAAACAAAAATGTATGAAGCCACAGGCCATCCGGTCACTTTTGAAGTCAAAGAAAAAAAAGGCTTTTACAAAGGCAGTGCATTGAATGTGAAATATTATCCTGTGACTTCAAAGTATGTACTGAGCGGAAAAGCCGTGATCGATGATATACTGAACAAACGCCATGTGAACGGAAATGTCATTACCCTGGATATGACCACGGGCAATGCAGCGGTCAAAGGCACTAAAAAGAAACCGGTAAAATTTATTTTTGATATGGAGAAAAAGAAGTGAGTGCACCTCGGGTAGTAGAAGCAGCCTTTATAAAATCGGCACAGAGCATTGCGGACTCTCTTCCGGAAGATATGAGCGAAGTCGTTTTCCTCGGACGTTCGAATGTAGGGAAAAGTTCTACCCTGAACTCGCTTACGCAACGCAAGAATTTGGCAAAAAGTTCTGCCACACCGGGGAAAACACAGCTTATCAATTTTTTTGAAACACGTTATCTGTACGAAGAGGAGAACTATCCGGTGCGTTTTGTCGACCTTCCCGGATTTGGCTATGCCAAAGTTTCCAAATCTCTCAAGGAAGTGTGGCAGAAGAACCTTGTGGAATTCATCGAGCATCGTGTCTCCATCCGTCTTTTTATCCATTTGCGTGATGCGCGCCATCCCCATGCGAAGATCGATGATGATGTGGAAAAGTATATTTCAGAATTCATCCGCCCCGACCAGAGATACCTGACCGTTTTCACAAAGATAGACAAACTCAACCAGAAAGAACGCGCAAAACTCAAGCGTGAGTTTCCCGGTTCCATTACGGTTTCCAATCTGAAAAAGAACGGGCATGACAGGGTGCACTACGAAATACTGAAAACGATCTTTGGGATCGATGAGGAGCATGGAATTTGATTACTCTGGTAAAAGCAGATCTTAGAGATATTCCTGCGATGCAGGCGCTGGTGCTTTCTGAGATCAAGGAAGGTGTGATCCTTGACCGAAGCGAAGATGAAATCGCTACGAACATACGCTCCTATGTCCTTGCAAAAGAGGGGGAGACTCTGGTGGGGTATACCGCTTTGCATATCCATTCTCCGAGAGTTGCCGAGATCCGAAGCCTCATCGTCGATGAAGCGTATCGGGGCCGAAAAATAGGACAAAGACTGGTCGAATTCGCCGTAAAAGAGGCAAAAAGCCTGTATGTAAAAGAAGATGTACTGGTATTGACCTATCAGCCCCGTTTCTTTGAGAAACTCGGTTTCAGGGAAATAAGCAAGGAAGCGATCCCGGAACACAAGATATGGGCAGATTGTATCAAGTGCATCCATTTTCCTGTTTGCAATGAAGTGGCACTGGTGTACAAGCTTTCATGAAAAACCCTTCTTTAATGAAATTCATGGTGAAATCGCTTTTGTGGATGCTGATACTGGCTTTTGTGCTTTTCTACCCCATGCTGATCTCCTTCTATGTCTTCCTTCCGCTTCTCATCGGCTTGATGGGATATATCTTTATTGAAGGTATAGATAAGGGGAAATGGATACAGGTCCTCCTTCCTTTGATCTATTTCATCAATCTTGAAGTGAATCTCTCTCTGCCTTTTTTCCTGATCATGATTTCAGTACTGATCGTTTACATCCTTTTTTACGGTACCCTGTCGCACTTGAAAAAGTGCAGGATCTGTACACCGCTGTTGACGGTTTTTCTGATCGACGTGGTCTATCTCGGCATACTGCTTTCCTATGACTTTATTTTCAGTACCAGCAGTATCGTACTTGACAAGATCCTCCTCTATTCACTCATTGTGGATCTTCTTGTGGTGGTGGTCCTGTGAGATATAAAATAACACTGCTGCTGTTCGTACTTGTCTGGGCAGGAATGATCATCCGCCTCTATCATGTCAGCGTCAAGTCAAATTTTTATTATGAGGGCCTTGCCAAGGCGAATGTGGAGAGAAAAGAGTACATCAAACCTGTTCGGGGAGAGATCACTGATGTGAACGGGAACCTTCTGGCCATGAACCAGATCGGATTTTCTCTTTCCATCAAACCGCACCTTTCTACGAAACATAAAGAGGGCGGGAAAAGCCAGCTTGACGAAGCGGTGGATGTTATTCTTGAAACCTTTCCGGACCTGAACAGAACAACGATGCTAAAGGTTTACAAGAAAAAGAGTTCGCCTTATAACCACAAATACATCAAAGTTGTCGATTTCATACAATATGCAGCCATGATGAGCGCCTATCCGGCTTTGAGCATCCATGATGAGATCAAGATCGAGGCAGAGACCAAACGCTATTATCCGTACGGAAGATACTGTGCGCACCTTATAGGTTACACAGGCAGGTCCAATACGAAAGAGAATGAAGCGGATGAGGTAGTGGATGTTGTCGGCAAAGTAGGCAAAAGCGGGCTGGAAAAGTACTACAATACCTTCCTGGAGGGTGAACTCGGATACCAGATAAACAAAGTAACGGCAAGAAACAAAACGGTGGACATATTGAAGAAGATGTTCCCGAAAGACAACCGGAATCTGGAACTGAATATCGATGTCGATCTGCAGAAAATGATTTACGAGCATTTCAAGAACCAGGAGGGCGTAGCGATCGTGATGCGGACGAATGGGGAGATACTTGCCGCGGTAAGTTATCCTGCCTATGATCCCAACCTTTTTGTAGGCGGTATCAGTGTGAAGGACTGGAAAGCACTTCAGGAAAACTTGAAACATCCCTTCACCAACAAGATCACACACGGGACCTATCCCCCGGGATCCTCCATAAAAATGGGGATGGCATTGGCCTTCGATAAAGCCAAACCGGGTATTTTGGAAAAAACAGAATACTGCAAAGGCTATATGACCATCGGCAATTCAAAACACCGTTTCCGCTGCTGGAAACACAGCGGACACGGAAAAGTCTGGCTGCGAAAAGCGATCATGCAGTCCTGCGATGTCTATTTTTACAAAAAGAGTCTTCAGGTCGGTATTGATGCGATGGCTAAGAATTTGCGTTCTTTCGGCCTGGGTGTCAAAACAGGTGTGGATCTGCCGCGGGAATACAATGGCGTGATCCCGGACAAAGCATGGAAAATGAAGCGCTTCAAACAGCCGTGGTTCCTGGGTGAAACGGTCATTGCTGCGATCGGACAGGGGTATGACCTGGTCACGCCTCTTCAGGTAGCACGCTATACGGCATTGATGGCTACGGGCAATTTGGTGACACCGCGTGTGGCAAAGCGTATCAATGGAGTGGATGTCAATATGACGGCTGTTCCCATTGCTTTCAACCCGACTTCCATTTCAGAGATCAGGAAAGGGATGTATGATGTCTGTAATACGCCTCATGGTACGGCATACAGGCTGATGCATGATCTTCCCATTAAGGTGGCAGGCAAAACAGGTACATCTCAGGTGGCATCGATCCCACAGGCCGGCAGACGGCTGAAAGAGTCTGAACTGGCCTATTTCCACCGTTCACATGCCTGGATCACAACCTATGCACCCTATAATGACCCCCAGTTTGTCGTAACGGTGCTTATTGAGCATGGCGGACACGGAGGAAGTACTTCCGCACCTCTGGCAGGAGATATTTACCGATGGCTTTACAAGAATGGATATTTCAAGAACACACAGCAAAAAGAGACCCATGTCGAAGAGACGGAAACACCGGAGTTGAAACAGAAGAAAGAGAAGATCAAGAAGCGTAACGAAGATCTGAGGAAAAAGAGCGGAGGCGGAGGGCTCTCACTCTTTTAAGGACAGTATTGCTGTTCCTTTTTCCTGAAGACCGGAAGGCTTTGTCTCCGTTATTTGTGAGTATACTTCTCTGGTTCCCCAAAACTTTTTACATATTCTGTATTGTATTTTCCAGGAATAATCCGAGAACGATCATCAGGCTGATACCGGCTGATTTGTTGTACAGTTTGTTGGCTGTTATGAACACAAGAAGCAGGGTGGCGACGATCATCGTGGCAATATCGAAAAGGTAAGCGGGAGCATCTATGGGCATAGGGTTAGCAAGTGCCGCGCTGCCCAGTACGACGGTGGTGTTTGCCAGGTTCGATCCGATGATGTTTCCTATGGCCATATCGACTTTCCCTTTGAGTGCAGCGGAAATACTGACGACCAGTTCCGGCATGGATGTGCCCAGCGAGATCATGATGATACCTATGACCCATTCGGAAATGCCGAAACTCTTGGCGATCTCAGAAGCACTTTCTACTGTGAAGTGCGCGCCGGCGATCACAAGAATGAATGCACCGGCAAGTACGAGGATCGTGCTCATCCAGGAGAAGTGTTCCACGTCGATCTCGTCAAGTTCTTCTATGGGGATGCTTTTGGCATCCTGTAGAAGAAAGAGGAGGTAGGCTCCCATGAGCAGCAGCAGCAGCAGTGCATCGAAACGTGAAATTTCTCCGTCGAGAATCATAAGAATAAAAACAAGTACAGGAACAAGAGCCCAGGTACTGTCTTTGGCAAAGAAGTCCCTGTCCGGTACGATCTTGCGTGCTATGAGAAAGACAGAGGCAAGTACCAGCGTAATATTCAAAATGTTGCTTCCGATAACATTGGCGATGGCGATATCGGGTTTATGATCGATACTCGCGGCAATGCTGGCCGCCATCTCCGGCAGGGAAGTTCCCAGGGCAATGAGCGTGGCACCGATGATGAACTCCGGGATATTGAACTTCAGGGCGATCTTTTCGCTCTGTTGAATGATGAGTTCAGCACCCCATATCAGTGCTCCCATAGCGATGACAAAAATAACAAAATTCATTGGTTTCCTTTAATCGTTTCGAACAATAAGACTGGAAGGAAGACCGAATCTTTCAATGATCTCCTTCTCTTTCCTGCGCATCTCACCTTCATCTGTTTCGTGGTCATAACCCATCAGATGCAGTAGACCGTGAATGAAAAGAAGTTTGAGCTCATCCTGTTCATCATGTGAAAAGGTCCGGGCTTTCTCCCTGACATACTCTGCGGAGATCACGATAGAGCCCAGAGGGACATCGAACACACTCTGTTCCGTAAAAGGGGTCTCCAGAGGGAAACTGAGTACATCGGTGGGTTTGTCCTTCTGCCTGTATTCCCGGTTAAGTTCCTGTATATTCTCATTGTCGGTGATGATGAGTTCTATCTCTCTGTTTGTCAATGACTGAGCGATGTTTTCAAGTGCATCCATATCAATGGGCAATGAGGTCTGGTTGTCAAGGTCTATAATACGCTTCATGCCCGAAGTTTACCCAAATCTTGGTAAAATAGCAGTAAAAATCCAAGGATGACCGGCATGGGAAAAAAGGCAGTCTGTATCATATCGGGCGGGATGGACAGTGCACTGAGTGCCAAAATGGCACAAAAAGAGGGCTACGGGATCATTGCTGTGCATTTCAACTACGGGCAGCGTACCCAGAAGAAAGAGTTGGCGTGTTTCAGAAAGATCGCCAAAGAGCTGGGAGCATCGGAATCGTACGAGATCGATCTTGGTTTTTTTGAGCAGATCGGTGCTTCGGCTTTGACGGACAAGAATATTGAAGTACCTACCGGCGGTCTGGAAGAGGGAGTGCCTGTGACCTATGTACCGTTCCGTAACGGTATCTTCCTCTCTATTGCGGCGGCCATCGCGGAAAAACACGGGGCGGAAGCACTCTTCATCGGTGTGGTCGAAGAGGACAGTTCGGGCTATCCGGACTGTCGCGAAAGCTATATCGAACAGATGGAGAAAGCGATTAATCTCGGAACAAAAGATGAAACACACATCGAGATAAAAATGCCGCTG
>JALSTF010000226.1 GCA_026983895.1 Sulfurovum sp. | reverse complement strand
CCAATACGCCGGTCGAGCTCAGCGATGAACAGCTTGAAGAGGTTGAAGCACTCATCGACAAACTCGAAGAAGATGAAGATGTCCAGACCGTTTACACCAACATCAATTAAGAGATATCTTTAAAGGGCGCCTCGAAAGAAGGGAAGGAGCCTTTCCCCTTCCCTACCAGTAGAGTATTACACTTCTTCTTCCCCATCGGAGGGCTCTTCTCCGATTCAATCCCATATAAATATCGATACGTTTTTTAAACCGCTTGTTCATCTTGTCCCTGACCCTGTACGTTCCAGGAAGTCCGGCGATCCTGACACGGGAACCGTTTCGCAGGCCGTATCGGTAAAGAAGATCCCTCGATACGGCAATGATCTTCATACCCGGACGGATATGGTTGTTCCAGGCAGCAAGGAAAGGGGTTCTGTCCGTCTGTGAACCGTGAGACGTATAGGCTGTAGCCGTGACTCTTAACCTATGTTTTCCAAAACCTCGGATGAGTTTTGCATTTTTCCTTTTTCTTGCTTTCGCCAGTTTTCTCTTTGCTGCCTCCGCTTTCTTCTTTGCTTCAAGGGCTTTGAGCCTGTACGGCAGAGGAAGCTGTATCACACTGCCGACACGTATAATAGCTGTTGTTTTTATGGCATTGAACTCGGCGACTGCTTTGGGGTCAAGATTGAATCTGCGGGCGATAGAAATAAGGGTATCATCGCTCTGTACCTGGTATGCTCCGGTAGCAATGGCATCGACCGTATCCTGGGGGAAAGGCAGGAGAAGCTTTTTGCCAAGCCTGATCTTTGTATCTTTTTCCAACTGGTTCAATGCACGGAGTTCTTTGGTTTTCATGCCGTATTTTGCAGCAATCGTACTCAGTGTATCCCCCTCGACGATCACATAGAAGCCCTGATTCCTATTTCTTTCCGCTTCCGCTTTTTGTCTGGCTTTCTCGGCAAGACGTACAGGTTCGGGAACTTCCTCTGTCTTTTCCTCTTCTGCCGGTACTTTTTGTGCAACCGGTACTTTTTCCCTCTGCTTCGTTTCGATAACAATATCGTGCGAACCCTTGTATCGCAGAGGGGCTTCGACCCTGATATACTTTTCGATCATATCCGTGACAGTGATCACTTTCATTTTTGGTTTTTTTGCAGGAACAGGAAGGGTCTTTGTTACGATGAGTTTTTGTTTATCGACATCATAGGTGACTTCTTTCGCTTTGATCAATCTTCTGCTGTAGGGGTTGCATTCCGTTGTTCCGCCGGTAATGACACGGCAGTCCACGATACTTTCAGCATTCAGTGATGTGGCTGACAGAGAAGAAAAAAGCAGAAAAGCCAAATAGTTTCTATACATAACGGTCTGCCGAACTACAGGAAGTTCAGCATCTCTCCTTTGATATCCTCTTTTTCCACCACAACGTCATGGACCACAGGTTTGGCAAAGAGGGATTTTATCATAGCAGGCACCGTGACATGTGCATGTTCAGAAACCCAGGACAGTGCATCCATATCATTTTTTGCTTCATGGCCCAATGCTTTGGATACCGTGGTACTGAATTTCGTCCATTCTGCCGTCGAATAAAGGATCGTAGGGACAGCCTTCTCTCTCAAATTCCTATAGGCTTTCAGACAGGTAGCCGTATGAGGATCCATAATATAACCCTTTTGGGCATACGCTGCGATCACTTCTTCCCCTTCTTCATCACTGGAGAATGTCGCTGTAAAATCCTTCTGCAGGGAAACAAGCTCTTCCTGGGTCAGTTCAAACCTGTTCGTCTCATTGAGATCTTTCATCAGTTCTCTGGTCCTCTCTGCCCCGAACTTGTCGAACATCACACGCTCTATATTGGAACTTTTCAAAATATCCATCGCCGGCGATTCGGTCAGGATCAATTCACGTTCGCTGATATCATAGACCCCGGTATTGATCCAGTCCGTAAGGATATTGTTGATATTGGATGCGATAAGTATCTTCTCCACCGGCAGTCCTGCTTTTTTGGCATAGTACGCTCCCAGTGCATTCCCGAAATTCCCGCTCGGTACGACCATATAGACCTTTTCACCCATTACGACCGCATGCTGTCTCACCAGTTCAAGATAGGAATGGATATGATAGATGATCTGAAAGATGATACGTCCGAAGTTCACTGAGTTTGCCGCTGAAAGCTTGATGCCTCTGGCATCGAGTTCCTTCTTGAAATCTTCCGAGGCAAGCAGCTCTTTGAGCGCATGCTGTGTATCGTCAAAATTCCCTTTGACACCGATCACTTTCAGGTTGCCGGCATCTTCAGTGACCATTTGCAGTCTCTGAACATCGGACGTCCCCCCTTCAGGATAAAGGCAGGCTACTTTGATATTGTCCTGATTCTTGAAGGTCTCCAGGGTTGCGGGGCCGGTATCGCCGCTTGTGGCCGCCATAATCAGATAATTCTCGCCTCTCTCCTGCGCCGACCTGCTTAAAATGTATCCAAAAGGCTGCAAAGCCATATCTTTAAAAGCACGTGTCTGCCCGTGGTAGAGTTCGGAGACAAAACAGTCTTCTTCTATCTGTACGACAGGGACCGGAAATTCCGGATCATCAAAACCGTCATATCTGTTCACCGCTGCTTCAAGTACATTCGTCGGAATATCAATACCGAATCTATCCAGAAAATCAAGTGCCAGTGTTTTATAATGGCTCGAAAGATGTTTCTCTAAAAATCCTTTGTCCAGTTCCGGCAGGCTTTCGGGTACATAGAGCCCGCCAAAACTTGCGCTCGGGCTGAGTATCGCTTCTGAAAACGATACGGATGACGGTTTTTTTCCATCGTTTCCGCGTGTCTCGATAAATTGCATGCATATATCCTAATGATTGAAAATAAAGTCTATAATTATAGCCAAAAAAAGTTAACCTGCTGCCTCAGCGCAAGCCTACCGCTTGCGCAGCTTGATGATATAAAAGTTCTTGGCACGTTTGAAACTGTTGCTCTCTCCGACGACCATCATGGAACCGTCACTCATTCTTGCTACGCCATATCCGACATCCCTGTTCTCACCGCCATAGACATGTGACCAGATAAGTTCACCTTTTTTATCGAGAGCCAGTGCGTAAACACTGTGGTTTCCTTTGCCCAGTGTATTGGTGCCGCCTACAAGCATAAAGCCGCCGTCTCTTGTCGTCGCTACGGCATTGCCGTATTCATAGTATTTAAACCCATAGATCTTATGCCAGATCGTTTTCCCTTTTGCATCGATCTTCATGACCGTCAGGTCGCTTTGGGAACTTCCGTAGGAACGGGTACTGCCGATAGCTACGATACCATTGTCGATGGTCGCTGTCACTCCCATGAGCTTGTCTTCGTAGGGTCCCCCGAATGTCTTCACCCAGCGCTGTTTTCCATTTTGGTCCATTTGCATAATGAGAAAATCGCTGTCGCCGTTGCGGGCGACCTCCCGATAGCCTACCAGAACCATTTTCCCGTCGCGCGTACGGGTCAGTCCTGTAGCTACATCTTCTTTTTTCCCGCCAACCGTATGGGCGGAAAGCAGCTTTCCTGTTTTGCTCAGCTTGGCGATATATATATCTTTGTCATGTCTTTTGGAAAAAGATTCTGTAGCACCTACAAGCAATACGCCGCCGTCATCGGTACCCGCGATACCGCCGGCGTATTCATCCTGCTTTCCGCCCAGGGTCGTTTCCCATATCTTCTTGCCGTCAAGGGAGATCTTGGCCACATAAAGATCGTAGTCATACTTGCTCTTCCCGAACGATTTGGAACGTCCGAGTACCAGGATCGATCCATCTGCCGCTCTGGCTACGGCTTTGCCTTCATCTTTCTTCTTCCCTCCAAGCCAGAGCCTCCATTTCATATCTCCGTTGGCCGACATTCTGAGCAGACAGATATCGGTCCGCTGTGCACCATAGGATTTGCAGGTACCCACGATGGCACTGTCCCCATTCTCCAGTGCGACAACACCATAGGCGATATCATCTTCCTTGCCGCCGTAGATCCTCTGCCATACTGCCTGATAGGCTTCTTTTTTTACTGCTTTTTTTGTTTTGGGCGCTTCTGCCTGCGCGCTGGAAGAGCACAACAATATGCCTATGGCCAACATCACCGTTTTTTTTATCATGATTTATCCTTTATGATTTTTAACTATTAGAGGTTTTTATTATACATTATTTTAGATATTCTAAACTTGTTTTTTGAAAAAAGCAATGAAATCTTCCGAAGGCATCGGTTTTGCAAAATAGTATCCCTGCCCTATATCGCAGCCATATTCCCGCAGAAATGCTTCCTGCGCCTCTGTTTCTATCCCTTCCGCCACGACCTGATAACCCAAACTCTTGGAGAGTGCGATGATCGCTTTTGAGACTTCGGCATCATGACTGTCATCGGGAAGTGCCGAGATGAATGATTTGTCGATCTTGATCGTATCAAGCGCGAGACTTTTGAGATAGCTCATAGAGGAGTAACCCGTTCCGAAATCATCTATAGAGATCTTGCATCCTATGTTACGCAAATCTTCGAGAATACTCATATTGGTCGTCGAATATTCCATGATGAAACGCTCGGTGATCTCCACTTCTATCTTGTGTGCAGGAATGCCCGTTTTAAGGATGATCTCTTCAAAACGTTTGAAAACATCATCCTCCCGAAACTGTATACTTGAGATATTGATGGAAATACTTTCAACATCCATTCCCAGTTCCACCCATTTCATATACTCTTTACACGCTTCCTCAAAAACAAAATAGCCGATATTGACTATGATCCCCGTCTCTTCAGCGATGGAGATGAACAGATCGGGAGAGACACTTCCCAAATGCGGGTTGTTCCATCTCAGCAGTGCTTCGGCACCGGTCACTTTCCTGTTTTTCAGGTCATACTGGGGCTGATAGCAGAGTTTCAATTCCTTATTTTGCAGTGCGTGCAGCAGTTCCTGCTCCAGTTCCAGCCTTCTTTGCACATCCAGGGACAGCTGCCTGTTGTAGAACTGGTAAGTGTCTTTCCCTTTTTCTTTGGCATAATACATCGCCGAATCAGCATGTTTGACGATCTCGTTCCTGTCCTCTCCGTCATCCGGATAAACAGCGATACCGATACTCGCAGTGGTATTGAGATGATAGTCATGAATGAAAATCGGTTCGCGGATAAGGGAAAGCACGCTTTGCGCCAACTCTTCCACTTCTCCCCTCTCCTCTTTGAAATGTATCACAACGACAAATTCGTCCCCGCCTATACGTGCAAAGAACATATCATCGTACTGTAGTTTTTTGATGCGTTCGGAAAGCTGTATAAGCATCTCGTCACCAATGTGATGCCCCAATGTATCGTTGATGACCTTGAATCGGTCCAGGTCGATGAACATGACCGCGACTTTCTCCTTTTCCGCTTTTGCCAGTTCAAAGACATCTTCGATCTCCCTTTCGAACTGCGTCCTGTTGGGAAGTTGGGTAAGGCTGTCGTGGTAGGCTAGGAAATTCGCTTTCTCTTCCATCTCGATGATCTCTTTGAGGTTCGTATAGATCGCAATGAAATTCTGTATCTGACCTTCATCGTTTTTCACCACAGCGATGGTCAGCCATACGGGCAGCACCTCTCCATTCTTCGCTTTATTCTCTACCCTCCCCGACCATCTGCCTTCTGTAAGGATCTTGTGCCACATTTTTTTATAAAAAACGGGGTCTTCCTTAAGATTCATAATGACCATCGGTTCTTTGCCTGCGACTTCTTCCTCTTTGTACCCGAACATTATCGAAAAGGCACGGTTCACAGAAATGATCTTCTGCTCACTGTCAGCGATAAGGACACCATCCCCCATGGTATTATAGACCGTAGCTGACTGCTGCAATATTTTTCTCTGCCGGATATATTCGGTCACATCCAATTTTATCGCCAGATACTGTACCAGTTCTCCATCCATGAAGATCGGCACAATGGAAGCTTTCTCATACAGAAGGGAACCGTCTTTTCTTTTGTTTATCAACTCGCCCTGCCACTTTTCTCCCCGGTCCAGTGTTTCATTAAGGTCTCTGTAAACATTGTCGGACACAAGATTGGATTTGAGGATACTTGGATTTTCTCCGTAAACCTCTTCTTTGCTGTATCCGGTATGTTTTTCAAAAGCATCATTGATAAATTCGATATGCCGATCCACATCGGTGATCACTATGGCATTGTCACTGTTCTCGATGGCGGATTTGAAGGCAAGCAGTTCTCTTTTTTTCCTGCGTTCTTTTCTGTGAATGAACATCAAAAGTGCCAGGATCAGAAAAGAGAGGAAAAAGAAACCCAGCGCGATCATATTTTGTTCATTACGCATCTGGCTGTAATGTCTGTTCAGTGCATTGCTGATATGATGGATCTCGCTGAAAAGGTCAAGGCTGCTGTTTTCTTTTTGGACCAGTTTCATCTCTTTCATATCTTGCAGAAAATGCTGCATATGAATATAGAGGTATTTAAAAAGTCTGTCTTCCTGCTGATATTTCTTCAATTTTGTCATCATATTGTGCAGCACTGTCTTGTCGTAGGGCATATCCATCAGTATTTGGGAAATGGAGAAAAATATCTGATGTATCTCTTCCTGTTTTTCATATTGATGGGGAAACGTTTTCTCTATACTTTTTCTCAAATCGAATATCGTATGGGTAGAGTTGGTCAGTCTGGCATTCAGTGCTTCAAAACTTTCCAGAAGTTCCTGTTTTCTATGAAAATCTTTTTCAAGATCGATGATATTATGATAGATCCGTTCGCCAAATTCCTGTTCAAGACGGCTCTGTTTGAGTTTGATAATACATTTTTCAAAATCATGCACAACCCTGCTTGCCTCATCGTGGTCCACAAAACGGTATTTCAGATGGAACACACTTTCCATCTTGTAATTCAGTCTCCCCATCTTTTGAAGCTGCTGCCGATAATCATTATAATGTTTGAGGTTCTTATCTATATCAAGCAGATAAACGAAAAGTGCCAGAAGCAAAGCTGCGAAAAAGAACAGCAGTAAAACAAAACTGTCTATTTTTTTGTGAGGGTGGTTTGAAGGATGCTTCACGGCTGTTCTTTGACGATCGCGGGGATCTTGCCCGTAAGCGATCTGAGGAATGCAACGATACTGTCGATCTCTTCAGGCGTCATATAGCGCCCCAACTGGTGTTCTGTCATGATCTCTACGGCATCTTTCAGCGTCTTCGCCCGTCCGTCGTGCATATAGGGTGCGGTAAGAGCCACATTCCGCAAAGAAGGTACTTTGAACACATATTTGTCCTCTTCTCTTCCGGTAATATGATATCTTCCCATACTGCTGCTGTTGGCATCTTTGAAAATACCGAACTTGTTATAGAAATTCCCACCAATATTGATACCGTTATGACAGAGGATGCATCCTTTATATTCAAAAAGGCGGTATCCCTCTTTCGCTTTATCGCTGATCGCCTTTTGATCGCCTTTGAGATAGCGGTCAAAAGGTGCATCCGGGGTGATGAGCACTTTTTCAAATTCGGCGATGGCATCGGCTATATTCTCCTGAGTGATCCCGTCACTGTAGATAGCGTTGAACTGTTTGGTATAGAGAAGATTTTTTTTAAGCGTTTCGACTGTCGCTTTCATACTATGGTCCATCTCTAGTGGATTTTCAATAGGGCCAAAGACCTGTTCCTTTAGATCTTTGGCACGACCATCCCAGAATTGCCGAAAATTAAACACGGCATTATAGACAGTGGGGGCATTGATCACCCCTTTCTGCCCGTCAATACCTGTAGAAAAACGCAATCCGTCATCCCCTCCGTGCTGCAGGTCATGACAGGTCGCACAGGCCACTGTACCATCCTTGGAAAGAAGAGGATCAAAGAAAAGTTTCTTCCCCAGTGCAATCTTTTGAGGATCTGCCTTCATGACTTCGGGAATAGGCTTGATAGCTGCTGCCTGAGATATAGTGCCTACACCCAACAGGAACACACACATACACACTGCAGCTTTCATATTTTTCATCTCCGCTGTACTATAATTCTATACAGGTTCCCACACCTGAACTGGTCAGGATCTCCAACAGAAGCGAATGT